>PMOH01000275.1 GCA_003161515.1 Deltaproteobacteria bacterium | reverse complement strand
TGGCGCTCGGTAAAGGCGTCACCATCTGCCACGATACGGCGTCCGCTCTGGAAGCCGTCACCGAGGCAATGGAACGGAGGCGCTTCGGCGCGGCGGGTAATCGCGTCGTCGTGGAAGAATTCCTGACCGGCGAGGAAATTTCATTCTTTGCGCTGTGCGACGGCGAGAACGCGATCCCGCTCGGCACCTTCCAGGATCACAAGGCAATCTTCGACGGCGATCGCGGCCCCAACACTGGCGGGATGGGTGCGTATTCGCCGGTGCCGCAATTCGGCCCCAAGATGGAAGCGCGAGTGATGCGCGAAGTGATCTTGCCAACACTCGCCGCGATGAACGTGCGCGGGATTCCGTTCCGCGGAGTGCTCTATGCAGGTTTGATGACCGACGGCGAACGAATCAGCGTGATCGAATTCAACGTCCGCTTCGGCGATCCTGAATGCGAACCTCAGATGATGCGGCTGGACAGTGACCTCGCGGAGAACCTGCTCGCTGCTGCTGAAGGCAAAGTAGCGAATGCCGCGGTCCGGCTGTCGCCGCGGAGTGCGGTCGCGGTCGTGCTCGCGTCGGGCGGATATCCCGGCGAATACAAAAAAGGCATCGCGATTCGCGGGTTGGACCGGCTCGAAGGTAATGTTCCATCTGACATAAAAATAAAATGGGCGATGAAAAAGATTCGCGTGAAAGTTTTCCACTCAGGCACCGCGATGCGCGACGGGCAGTTAGTGACTGATGGCGGTCGTGTGCTGACGGTGACCGCGATGGCGCCGGATTTGGCGACCGCGGTAGATGCAGCATACGAAGCGGCAGAAATGATCGAGTTCGAGGGACGCCATTTCCGGCGCGACATCGCGCGCCGCGCTCTCGGATAGAAGCGATGTCGAGCGTTGAGGATGGAATTGCGGCATTGAAAGCCGGCGAGCTGGTCGTCTATCCGACCGAGACGTTCTATGCGATCGGCGCCGACGCGTTTTCATCGACTGCCTTGCGACGGCTGTTCGGGGTGAAGGGGCGGGAGCCCGGACGACCGGTTGGATTGATCGCGGCCGACGCCGCGATGGCGTTTTCAGTAGCGCGCGAAGTGCCGATCGAAGCGCGGCGGCTCGCCGACGCGTTCTGGCCGGGGCCGCTGACGATCGTGATGCCGGCGCGCGATCAAATCGCGCCCGAACTCACCGGATCTGACGGCGTCGGCGTACGAGTGTCGCCAAATGCTGTCGCGCGCGCTCTCAGTGCCGGGATCGGGCGGCCGATCACTGCGACCAGCGCGAACTTGAGCGGAGAAGCGCCGGCCAGCACGCTCGAAAATGCGCGGGCGGCGTTGGACGGAAAAGTTAAAGTTTACCTTGAAGGTGGAAAATTGACGGCATCGGCGCCGAGCACGGTCGTCGCCGTCAACCGAAGCGGGTGGAAAATGGTGAGAGTGGGAGCGATTTCGGAAGAGCAGATCGCGGCGGCGCTGAAATGAGCGGACTCGGCAAACGAATCGAGCCGTTTCGTGCGCTGATGTACAACCGCGAGGTCGCCGGCGATCCGGCGCGAGTGGTGGCGCCGCCGTACGACTTGATCGGCGCCGCGCGTCAGAATCAGTTGTACGAACGCAGTCCGTACAACGTCGTGCGGCTCGAACTCGCGCGCGAGGCCGATCGCTATGGCGCTGCGGAAAAAACGCTCGCCGATTGGATCGCGGCGCGAGTCCTCCAGCGGTCGGCGCGTCCCGCGATCTTTCAGTACAGGCAGACTTTCGACGTCGAGGGGCGCCTGCTCCATCGCACCGGGTATATCGCGCGCGTGCGGCTCGAGGAATTCGATCGCGGACGGATCGTGCCGCACGAGAAAACTTTTCCTGCCGCCAAGGAAGACCGCCTGCGCCTCCTGACCGCGCTGCAGATCAACACAAGCTCGATCTTCGGCTTGTACTCCGGCAAGCATCCCGAACTAGACCGATTGCGCGATAAAGTCGCCGCGCGCGAGCCGCTGATCGATCTGGTTGACGATCTCGGAATCCGCAACGAGCTGCGGGTGATCGAAGCCGAAAACGAAATTGCGGTCATTCAAGGCGAACTGGAATCTCCGCGCATCCTCATCGCCGACGGACATCACCGCTACGAAACCGCTTTGAACTATCGCCGCGCGCGGCGTCACGAGAACGCGTCGAACGCACCGGAGCCTTGTGACTACACGATGATGACTTTGGTCGCGTGCGACGATCCCGGGCTAGTCATCCTGCCGACCCATCGTGTCGTGAAGTCCTTGCCTGCCAATGCGATCGCGTCGTTCGTGCAACGCGCGCGCGAGGTGTTCCACGTTGACGAGGTAGCCCACCGTGACGACTTTCGCGTGCGCCTGAACGATTCGGGCACCGGGACGATCGGAGTGACACTCAAAGGGAGCCCGCACTATTTTCTTTTGCGGCTCCGCGATGCCGCCACGATGCAGACCGCGATGCCCGACGCGCCGCCCGAGGTTCGCCGCCTCGACGTGTCCGTTTTACACGCGCTCGTCTTCGACCGAATCTTCGACTTGCGCGCAGATGCGATTCGCAAGGGCGAACATATCGAATACACGATCGAGATTGGCGGCGCGCTTGGCGCGGTCGCGCAGGGTCATGCTGACGGTGCGTTTCTGATGAATCCGCCATCGATTCAGGATGTCGAGCGAGTCAGCGACGCCGGCGCCACGATGCCCGAGAAATCGACCTACTTTCATCCCAAGCTGCTCACGGGCCTGGTGATGAATCCGCTATTCGACGACAGATGACTTCGCGCGGTGCGCGGTTGATCATCGTCCGCCACGGCGAAACCGAAGGCGAGTCGAGCATTCGGTATCACGGCCGCACCGACGTGGCGCTGTCGGAACTCGGGCGCGCGCAGATGCGCCTCGCGGGCCGCGCGATCGAGACGCGTCATGGGGTCAAGGATTTCGCGCGCGTTTTTTCGAGTCCGCTGGTACGCGCGTCCGAAGGCGCGCGAATCGTCGCCGGCGATTCGGCACCGCTAACTACCATCGACGAGTTCGCCGAAGTGCACTTCGGATTGTTCGAAGGACTTACTGCCGACGAGATTCGCGAACGCTATCCCGATGAGTTCGCGCGATGGAACGCCGATCGCCTCGCGCCGACCTATACTTATCCCGAAGGCGAGAGCCGCACTGACTTTACCAATCGCGTCGAGTGCGGGCTGGATCGCATGCTCACTCTGTGGACGCCGCGCGATCTCGACGCGTTGTTGGTGGCGCATCGCGGCGTGATCCGTGCGATCGTGCGAAAGCTCACGCGCCGCGAGCCGACCGTCGAACTCGGATCGATTCAGATTCTGCGTTTTGATGGTAGCTGGCATGCCGAGACGATCGATCTTGTCGATCATCTGGATGACGGCTGAAGTCATACGCGGCGCAGCACTCCGGTCCAGCGGTAGCGGCATCGGTCGAGCGACTTGGTGAACGACAGGTCGCAGTACGCGGCCTCCATTTTGAACATTCCAGACGCGAGCGCCGCGAGTTCCAGCGTCGANNAGTCGTGTAGCGCACCGGAATCAAATCGCGTGTGGTTACCCGCCGGTCCGGAAAGTTGATGGTGCATTCGAGTTCGTAAATGGAGTGCAGCGGCGAATGCCACGCGATCGGTCGATGAAATTCGCGGATGCCGAGCGCGACTCCGGCGGCGCTCGCGCTGCGCTCTCGCCACATCGCGCGGCGGGTCACGCGCGGCATCGGATCCTGCCGATCGATATCGATGCAGTACAGACCGCCGCGCTTGAGTGCGCGACCGACTGATCTGAGATGCGAAAGCAGGTCGGCGTTCTCGACAATCACCGGAAATGTTTCGGACATGAAGATTGCGGCGTCGAA
>PMOH01000017.1 GCA_003161515.1 Deltaproteobacteria bacterium | reverse complement strand
GCGCGCGTCGGCCTCCGCCATCAAGGCCGACGCTGGCTTGCGCCGGAAAAGTTGCGCTCTCAGTCCGGTTCCGTCCATCATCCCCTCCCCTCGCGCAGCTTCACCACGCCTGGTATCCGCCGTCCACCGAAATTACCGACCCCGTAACGTAGCTTGACGCGGGACTCGCAAGGAAGATCACCGCGCCGCGAATTTCGTGCGCAAGCCCGAGCCGCTTCATCGGCGTGAACGATTCCATCCGCTCCTTGTTCGCCGGCTTCGCGATTCCGCCTTCGGTCGCCTCGGTAGGAATCCATCCCGGCGCGATCGCGTTGACCAGGATTCCGTAGCCGGCCCATTCGACCGCGAGCTGACGCGTGAGATTCGCCAACGCCGCCTTGGTCGCCGCATAGGCCGACAGCCGATACACCCCGCTCGCCACCGACGCGTAGATCGAACACATGTTGATGATTCGGCCCGGCTGTCTGGTCTCGATCAGGCGTCGTGCGACCCGCTGCGACAGCATCATCGGCGCGGTCAGATTCACCGCGAGGGTTTCGTCCCACGCCTCACGCTTGAAATTCTCGGCGCGTCCGGTAGGCGACACGCCCGCGTTGTTTACGAGGATATCGACGTCGCCAAGCGCGGCAGTCGCCTCGGCAATCACACGATCGAGGTCAGCCTCGCGGGTCACGTCGGCGCCGATTCCCACTGCTTTGACGCCGTGGGTCTTCGCAAGTTCGGCCGCGAGTTTGATGACGCGGTCCTTGCGCCGCGCGACCAGAGCAACGTCGGCACCCGCAATCGCCAGCGCTTTCGCGCATTCGACGCCGAGCCCGGACGACGCGCCGGTTACCAGCGCGCGATGACCTTTCACTGAGAACAGCGATTCGAGGGAATCCATCAGTCGCCGAAAACTTCGCCGGCGGCTTGCGCGGCCGCGGCCACCGCTCGATCGACGTCGGCGCGCGAAATTCCATTGTGCGTCACGGCGCGGAACGAGGTCGCCTCGCGCGGCGAGATGAGTACACCGCGCTCCTTCATCGCCGCCGCAAAACGCCGCGACGCGTCCGCGTCACCGTCCACGTCGAACACCACCATGTTGGTGCGGTTCGCGACTGCGCGCACGTTGAGCCCCGCGACCAGCGCAAATCCCTGCGCCAGCGCGCGCGCATTCTGATGATCCTCGGCCAGCCGATCTACCATCGTGGTCAGCGCGACGATTCCCGCCGCCGCGATTATTCCCGCTTGCCGCATTCCGCCGCCGAGCACTTTGCGCGTCCGATGCGCCCGCGCGATAAATTCGCGGCTCCCGCACAGAAGAGAGCCGACCGGACATCCAAGTCCCTTCGACAGGCAGAACGACACCGTCTCCGCGTGGCTCGCGATTTCCTTCGGCGTCGTCTCGAGCGCGATCGCTGCGTTGAAGATTCGCGCGCCGTCGAGATGCAGCGGAATTTTTCTGCGACGTGCCGCGGCCGCAACTTCCGCCGTGTGCGAAAGCTTGATCGGCGCGCCGCCGCATCGGTTGTGAGTATTTTCTATAACGACCAGTGACGGCTGCGCGAAATGATCGTCGGCCGGCGTGCCGAGCTCACGCGCGAGCTCATGCGTATCGATCTCGCCGTCATCCGTGTTGGCAACCGCGGTGAGCACGATGCCTCCCAGAGCCGACGCGCCGCCTGCTTCGTAAAGATTGGTGTGCGACTGGGAACCGACGATCGCCTTGGTGCCGCGAGCGCAGTGCGTGAGCATCGCGGCCAGATTGCCCATCGTGCCGCTGGGCACCAGGATCGCCGCTTCCTTGCCCATCATCGACGCCGCCATCGCCTCGAGCCGGTTCACGCTCGGGTCTTCGCCGTAAACGTCGTCACCCAGCTCGGCGCGCGCAATCGCCTGGCGCATCTCGGGCGTCGGCAACGTTACAGTGTCGCTGCGCAGATCGATCACGTTGCGATACCCGTCGCGCCGGCTTACTGGCCCGGCGGATAGAGCGAGGTGAAGTTGCCGCTCGAAGTATCGACGACCTCGACCGCGTTCTCCGTCGTGTCGGAGAAATACAGCTGCTTGCCGTCGCTGGTAAGCGCGCATCCCGATCCGATGTGGCCGTTGACCAGCGTCAGCTTGGTCACGGTCTTGGCGTTGAGATCGATTTTGCGGATCGAATGATTGTCGGCGTCGAGCACGTACAGGAACGCGCCGTCGGTGCATAGTGCGCCGGGATTGTTGAATTGCGCCTGCGCGGCGGGACCGTCCTTGTCGCCTTCCTCGCCGGTGCCCGCGAGTGTGCTGGTCTGCAGCGTCGAGAGATCGATCATGCGGATGATGTCGTTGCCGGTATCCGCGACGTAGATCGCTTTCTTATCGACCGCGACGCCGCGCGGACCACTGAACAGCGACTTGTCCACGCCGCCCTCGGTCTTGCCCGACGTGCCAGCTTGTCCGCCGACCGTTTTGACTTTCATGTCGGCGAGCGTGATACGCCGAATCGTGCTGTTGCCGCTGTCCGCGACGTACAATGCGGTGCCGTCAGTCGCGATCTGCGTCGGCAGGTTGAAGTGTGCCGCCGATCCGGTGCCGTCTTCGGTGCCCGCGATATTTGCGGTGCCCGCAATTGTAGTGACCGTCCCGCTGACGGTAATTTGGCGAATGTCGGAATTATTGGTGTCGCAAAGATAGAGATTCTGCCCGTTGATGGTCATGCCGTCGGGGCTGTTGAAGCGCGCCGCGGGACCGACGCCGTCATTGCTGCCTTGCTGGAACAGCGTGCCCGCGACGATTCGCAGCGACTTCGAGGCTGCGTCGATCGCCTCGACCGTGTTGTTGCGGCTGTTCGCGACGTAAATCGCGCGGCCGTCGGTCGCCAGTCCTGCGGGAAAATCCAGCCGCGGTCCGGACTGCGCCTGAACCCCGTTGGCCAGGCTGTCCTGCGCGCGCGCGGACGATCCGGCGATCATCGCAAGCATCGCGGCAGCAGCCAGACTGATTTTGAAGTGTGCGGAGAATCTCATATTCGCGACCTCGCTCAATTGGTTGGGGTCATTCGCGCCGATTCACGAATCTTGCCGCAACTTATGGAAAGATCGCTTTTACCACTTCGTCGATCGCGCGCTTGCTGTCGGCTTCGTCGGTCAGCGACCAGGTGACGGCGACGGTTGCCGCGCGCCGCGGCGCAATTCCCTGGCGAATCAGCTCGCCGGCGTAGATCA
>PMOH01000450.1:12916-20129 GCA_003161515.1 Deltaproteobacteria bacterium | reverse complement strand
CGGCTACGCTCGGCATTTCTGACTTATCAACTCGACCGGGTCCGCGGTAATATTGTTTACTGCTATCCGAATGGAACCTCGATCCTTTCGATACCTTTCGTAGCACTGATGAACCTACTAGGTGTGCATTGCTACGGTCCTGATGGACGCTGTCTTCCACTAGGCGAGGGAATCATCCAACGCCTTCTGGCTGCTCTGCTGATGGCCGGGTTTACCGTCATCGTATTCATCACCGCCACTCAGGTGTTGGCGGTCGGGCCAAGCCTCATAATTGCTCTCGCCGCCGCCTTCGGCACCCAGGTATGGAGCACGGCGTCGCGAGTTATGGAATCCCACACCTGGCTTATATTCTTTGGAGGCCTGACCGCGTATTACATGTTGGCGCGCGAGACTGGCCGGGTGAAACGAAGCCATCCTATAGCCCTCGCAACGTTAGTGTCCTGGATGTACCTGGTCAGACCAACCGGCGCGATACCTGTCCTATGCGTCACCATCTACGTCTTCGCATTCTGGCGCAGCGACTTCATTGCCTATGCGGTGACGGGACTGACATGGTTCGCCGGATTCGTCTCCTATTCCTGGTTAACCTTCGGAACGTTGATCCCGGGCTACTACCTGGACTCGCGCACCGACTTCACAAATCTGAAGAACCTACCCGCCATCCTTTTTAGTCCCTCACGAGGCCTATTCGTCTTCGTTCCAGCATTCTGTTTCGTGCTCTACCTGATTGTGCGCTACTGGCCTCCGCTCAAATACAAAAGACTCGCCGTGCTTGCCCTATCAATAGTGATCCTTCAAATCCTGATAGTCTCACTATGGCCCACATGGTGGGGAGGCTATTCCTACGGCCCGCGCCTAATCGCCGACGCACTGCCATGGATGACTTTGCTCGCCATCCTGGGATTGGCCGCATGCGCCACCGACACAGGCGCAGTGAGGTTGGGGAAAGCCGAGACCGCAATCGCTCTCCTTCTAATAGCATTAAGCATCACCATCAACGGCCGTGGCGCATGGTCACAAGCAACCAGCGATTGGAACGCAGCCAACGACATCGACAGTCACCCCGAGCGCCTGAAAGACTGGTCAAACCCCCAATTCATGGCCGGCCTGCTCCCAACCCCAGACAGAAATCGTCCTTGATAGGGGCGTGGTTGCCGAGCCAAAAAGATGCAAAATGCTCACAATGTTGCATCTAAGCTACGAACTTCCCGCATCACATAAGTAAGTTTAGCCGTCTTAAAGATGCTGTCGCTCTGGCTCAGTGTTTGCTACCGTGCACGTTGTCCTTTGTGCGCGCTGTGTCCTTTGTGCGCGCTGCATGATGAAGCTGCCGGATAATACAGCGAAGATTCCTGACGCGAACGCTGCCCGCCACCTTTTCAGGGGTGATCCTCGGTTTAGGTTCAGGAAAGCTTCCCGCTTCGAACCAGCTGGCTCGAATGAGCCTGGTGAAGCCTCGCGAACATCAGCCGGCACGCGATCTCCATTTACAGAACTCCTCGGCGCAATGCCTTTCTCACAGATAGTGGTGCTCGCGTTCATTTGCGCATACGCGATCCTTTTCATTTACCGCACCAGCTTTTTGGTCGATGGTACCCGTTACTTCTGCCTGTTTGACGATGACATGATCTCGATGCGATACGCGGCGAATTTCGCTCATGGATATGGCCTCGTGTGGAATCCCGGACATGAAAAGGTGTTGGGATTTACCAATCTTCTTTGGGTCCTATACATGTCAATCGTCCATCTCCTGCCGATTTCACTTGCCAAGGTGTCGGTTTTTATTCAAGCCACTAATGGCCTTCTCCTGGCTATCAATCTCATTTTCGTCGTGGCTATCTGCAATGAGCTTTTCCCTGGACAATCCCGGATAGCACTGGTTGCGATGGTCCTGACCGCGCTCGACGGTCCGCTCAATAACTGGGCTTTGCAGGGGACCGAGGTGGGTGTACTCGCGCTTGGACTGACCCTATCGACCTGGCTCGCGTTGCGCACGATTGAGGCAAAAGGCCCGGCGCTTAAGCTATATGTCGTTCTGGGAATCTTGACCTTGTTTCGAATCGATATGGCGGTGGCCGCAGGAACCATCCTTCTCGCACTCATCGCTATAGAACCGCAAAAGTGGAAAGAGCACCTCCTGCTCGGCGGACCTATCCTGACCTGCTTTCTCCTGGCCCAACTCGGATTCAATCTGTGGTACTACGGCCAGGCGCTTCCGAATACTTACTATCTCAAAATGACCGGCTATCCGCTGCTCGGAAGGATCCGACGAGGCTTCTTTGTAAGTATCGTCTTCCTGCTTCCGTTAACTCCGCTGCTACTTGCGGCTCTTGCGCGCCTGGCGCGCCGCAATATAGGCCGTGGCGATTTGCTCATCGCCGCGGTCGTTGGCGCGCAGTTAGCCTATAGCGTCTGGGTGGGAGGCGATGCTTGGGAGTGGTGGGGTGGGAGCAATCGCTACGTCTCTATTGCGATGCCACTCTTCTTTATCTTGGCGTCCCCTGCCATCGTCCGAGGCTCGTTGTGGATTTCCCGACGCGCCAAGCCGGCAGAAGCTCGTTTGGCGGGGACGATCGCTTTGACTTCGATCGTCTTCATCGCCGTCATGTTTATCAACATGTACAACGTCAAAAAAATTCTGCTTATTGAACCTCCGCCCCAAACTTCCAAACCGCAGCTTGATGACACCGCTGATGATTCCAATGAGGACATGGTGCGTCGAGCGGTTCTCATCGATCGATTCACGGATCCTGATGCCGCTGTGGCTGTAGTATGGGCGGGTTCGCTGCCTTACTTTGCCGATCGATACGCAATTGACCTGCTTGGAAAAAACGATCCGAAAATAGCATTCGAAAACATGCACACTGAATCGGCGGTGGCAAAATCGAAGGGATTTTGGCCGGGGCACCTGAAATGGGACTACGACTACTCGATTGGCCAGCTTAAACCTGACGTTGTGGTAGAGGTATGGGCTTTGGATCCGCAAACCATCCCCGCCCTACAACGTGATTACCTGCCGGCGCGATTCGGAGGTTATCACTGGTATCTTAGGCGCGGCTCTCCACATATCCGATGGTCAGCACTTGACCTACAGAACAGAGCTGCAATCACCGCTAAGTAAACCCAATGCTGGATCGATCCGAGCGCATCAGTAAGCGCATAGATGATGGTGACGGAAGCGGACCCGGTACCCCAATACTTCGAAGGACCGAGCACTCCGGCATATCGCGTTTGGAACGCCTCGCGTTCGCTGCCTTGGCGATACCGGCAATCATATACGCGATAACGGTGTTCCGAATGCTCCCAGAGCGTGCGACAACCTGGGACTTCAGTCATTACTACACCAGCGCCATGGTGCTTCGGGATGGGGGCGACCCATACACCACGGACCTGCAGCCAATCGGCGCACGCCTGGGCCTCAAGATCGATCAGATCAACCGCGGCACCTACCCGCCGACCTTTATCTGGTGTTTCTCGCCGCTCACGCGACTACCGGTACGCTCAGCATTCTTCGTGTGGCAAGCGTTCAGCATCGGATGCCTGGCCGCAGGACTCGTACTTCTCATGCGCGAAACGGTTTCGCGTCGCGCGGCCGCCTGGCTAACTCTCGGCGTAGTGTTCTTCGCGCCGGTGCAACTGCATCTGGCGTTCAGCCAGAGCCAATTCATGATATTCCTCATGCTGGTGCTAGTGATTCGTGCGCTGGAACGTTCGCGTGATGCCGAGGCGGGAGTGATTCTCGCAGCCGCGACGTTGCTGCGCGCCTATCCAATCGCGATGGCAGGCTACCTGGTCGTGCGCCGACGATGGAAGGCCCTCGGCTGGATGGTGGCCGGGCTGATAGTCGGAGGGTTGATAACGGTCGCGGCGGTAGGACTCAAGACCTGTCTTGATTTCAAATACGTGCCCGCCCTGATCACCCAGCGATATTTTCTAGAGAATCCCAGCAACATAGCACTAGGATCATTTATCGCGCGGATGTTCTGGCGTCTGTCTGATAGCGGTCTCATAGGTGCGCACGAGTCCTTGCGTAAAGGAGTCTCACTGGCCGCCTCTGCCGCGGTGGCAATTTTCGTGCTAGTCCGTACCTGGACCCATTACGACAGCGAAGACGAACCCGACCTGGATGGTCGCGTCTATTCGTTGTGGCTAGCGACAATGGTTCTAATCTCCCCGACCTCTTGGGATCACTATCTGGTTCTGCTCCTCATCCCATTCATTCAGGTTACCTCAGCTGCGATAGCGGGCAGAGTCGGACGTCCCGCCGTTATCATGTGCATCGCCAGTTACGTTCTGGCGCAGATCGGCTTCTACGTTTTCGCGATGAGCGGGTTCGTGTATTCGCATGAATTGTTGACAACTGAAATGGGATTCTTCAGCGCCGCGGCGGCCTGGGTCGCCACCCTGCTGTTCGCCGGAACGCCCGCAATGGCAACAGTGGCAGCGCCAAGCAGCTTGACGCTAACTGTCAGCCGATCAACTGCCGCAGTGTGATTACCCACAAACGGGATGGTTACGTCTGCTTTGCGATTTTTGGCCTCTATGCGCTTATCTCGCTGATATTTTTCGCACGCGCGCTGCCATTCCATCCCGGAACTTTCTACATCGGCCGCGATACTGATCCGCCGCAAACGATGTGGTTCTTCAACTGGTGGCGCTACTCGCTGTCGCACGGTCTGAATCCGTTCTTTACCGACTTGGTCTGGACGCCTGTCGGAATCAATCTGGCGTGGACCGCCCTTGTCCCACTGCTTGCGTGGATAGCTATCCCTCTGCAACTCACGGTAGGCGAACCCGCGACCTACAACCTACTCGTGTTACTCGCGCTTCCTGTCGCGGCGCTCAGTGCGTTTCTATTATGCCGGCGAATAACTGGCGCACTCTGGCCGTCAGTCCTGGGTGGTTACATCTTCGGTTTTTCTCCTTACATGCTTGGCCACGCACTCGAACACCTGCTTCTAATGGCGGTCTTCCCAGTGCCGCTGGTCGCTCTGGTGACATTGAAAAGGCTCGACGCCGAGATTTCGGCGCGACGCTTCGCGATTCTGCTCGCGACGCTGCTCACCGCTCAGTTTCTTTGCTCGGTCGAACTCTTCACGACGCTCACCATAGTAGGCGGATTCTCTCTGCTACTAGCGCTCTTACTCTTCAACGGCGACCTCCGCGCGCGTTTAGTAGGTCTCATCGCACCCATAGCAGCAGCATACGTGGTGGCGGGCGCGGTACTGTCGCCGTACCTCTTCAGTATGCTAGCGCACAGATTTCCGCATGATTCCGTCTGGCTACCCGGCAACTATTCAGCCGACCTTCTGGCCTTTGTAATCCCCACTGAAGCTCTTATGCTCGGCACGGGCGCGGCCGCGGCCACAGTCACGCACACCTTTCAGGCGCATCTTTCCGAGAACGGCGCCTATCTGGGCATAGCTGTAATCATATTCGTCGAAGTCTTTCGGCGGCGGTACTGGAGAGAGCCGATAGGAAAATTCTTGACGATCCTGTTCGTTGTCCTTGCGATCGCAACGATGGGTCCGTCACTGCATGTCGCGGGCCGGCCGGGAATCTGGATGCCGTGGGCGATTGTTGACCGCTTGCCACTACTTTCGATCGCGTTGCCGATACGCTTCATGATGTACGAGTTCCTCGTCGTGGCCATAATGGTTGCGATGTGGTTCTCATCGTCGTCGGCGCGCCCGCTGACGAAATGGATTGCCGCCGCAGTTATCCTCGTATCGCTCGCCCCGAATCTGCACGCATCGTTCTGGGTCAGTGACCTCCATATCCCGGCATTCTTCACTGATCGAACTTACGCAACTGAACTTCAGCCGCGCGAGATCATTTTGCCACTGCCGTGGGGGCAGAGGGGCAACAGCATGTATTGGCAGATGCAGAGCGACATGTATTTCAGGATGGCCGGAGGATACACCGGAGAATTCGCACCGTTCGAGTTCGCTCGAATGCCGGTGGCCAACTACTTTTACGGTGCGCTCGATTTGCCCGAGACTGGCGATCAGCTGAAGGCCTACATCGCGCGTTTCCGCGTTCAGGCGGTAGTCGCGGACCCGAAGGAAGCTCATTTTGACAGCTTCCAACCGACCTTCGCGGCGCTTGGAGTCGCGCCGCTCAACGAAAAAGGCGTAGCGCTTTATAAAATCCCACGCGATTCTCTCTCCGCGTACGCCAATCTTCCCGCCGCGCAGGTCGAGGCGCGCGCGAACGCGCTGCGCTTCGATGCGATCCTCGAGGCTGCTGCAAAATATCTCGCCGCCGGACACGATCTCGCGAAGCTGTCTCCACTTGAACTCAAACGGCTCGATCTTCTCCCGCACGATTGGCTCGTCGATGCTGCGCCCGACGCCTACAAGGACTGGCAAATCGCATCGGCGCCGGGCGGCAGGATAGGTATCATCATCGTCGGCTCCTACGATGGAGTCCGACCGCTGCTGGAGCGCTACCGCACAATTGCAACCGAGATCGACTATCCCGGACCGGCGCGATGGACCCCCGATTCCCATCCGCGACTCGACGTCGTCAAGCCATTGCTCATGACCTTTGATAGTTCACATCTCATCGCAGCCGCGCAGCGCTTGCACGATTCGCCCCCGCCCGAGCGGACGACGCCGTTCGTCGCGGGAGTCACCGCCGGCTTGTAACGACTTTAGTCCTGGCGCTTTTGCGCGCGCAATTTTTCGCTGATCATCAGAGCGCCCAGCGCCGCGGTCTGCCGCACGGGGAACTCCGCGGGCTTACGCAGCGCTTTGTAGCGGGCGTCGAGCGTCCTCAGTCCGTTCATAACGCGCTCGCGAGCTTCGGCCAGTGTCGGGCGCGGCAATATTCGGCGGCCGTTCTCGAACACCGGCTCCATCAACTGAACTGTCTTCGACGGTACCGGTCTGAATTCGCGTGCGACCGTGGTCGCGCCCTCGTCGACGATTCCGACCAGGTCCGCAAAAAAAGACCCGCTGGGAGCGTATGCGCGGAACAACTGCTTGCGTCCCGGCGTCGAGATTTTTCCGGCCGAGGTCTTGAGCCGGCCGCGATCCTTGTAATCGACCAGCTTGTACACCAGATCCAGCGACGGCGCGTCATCGCTGACGGCGAGCGCAGTGCCGACCCCGAATGCATCGATCGGCGCGCCGGCGTCCACCAGTTCTGCGACCCGGTATTCATCAAGGTTGCCGCTCGCGACGATCGCGATATCGCCGAAGCCGGCCTG
>PMOH01000450.1:12135-12888 GCA_003161515.1 Deltaproteobacteria bacterium | reverse complement strand
CGCGGCGACCGCGGCCGCATTCTCGACGCCGCGGATCGTGTCGTAAGTGTCCACCAGCAGCGTGCTCATGGCAGGGAAGCTCGCGACGAAATCGCCGAACGCGTCGCGCTCGCTTTCATGCGCCATCACGAAGCTGTGACTCATCGTGCCGAAAACGGGAATCCCGTAACGGCGGCCCGCGAGCACGTTGGCGGTGCCGTGAAAGCCCGCCATGTAGCTCGATCGCGCCGCGATCAACGACGCGTCCGCACCCTGCGTGCGTCGCGGACCGAAATCCAGCAGGCGTCTGCCGCCCGCAACCGCAAAGCATCGCGCAGCCTTGGTCGCGACCACCGAAGCAAATCCCAGCTGGTTGAGCACGATCGTTTCGATTAGCTGGGCCTCGATCAGCGGCGCACGAACCTCGACGATCGGTTCCCCGGCAAAATAAATCGTGCCTTCGGGAAGCGCGCGGATCGAACCGGTGAAGCGGATCTTCGACAGGAATTCAAGAAATGCCGGCTTGAAGAGTTGCAACGACTCGAGATGCTCGATCACGGCGCCGTCGAAACGATATTCCTCGAGCGCCTCGATTAGCCGCTCGATACCTGCGGCGATCATGAAGCCGCGTCCGGGCGGCATCCGGCGCATCGAGACTTCGAACGACGCCGTATCGTTGAAGCCGTGCTCGAAAAACGCCGCGCCGACCGTTAGCTCGTAGAGATCGGTCAGCAGCGCGATCTCCGCGGGATCGAGTCGGAGATCTATCGGCAT
>PMOH01000450.1:0-11987 GCA_003161515.1 Deltaproteobacteria bacterium | reverse complement strand
GGCACCATCACGCCCTGCGTGCCGGTCAGCCCAATCGCCTTGCACACGCGGTAAAATCCCTCGACCTTCTGATTGACGCCGCCGATCGCCTGCACCGTGCCGTATTGATCGACCGATCCTGTCACCGCGAGGTCCTGCCGAATCGGAACGCCCGATAGCGCCGACAGCAGCGCGTACAACTCGGTCGAGCTGGCGCTGTCGCCGTCGATTCCCGAGTACGATTGCTCGAAGCAAATGCTCGCCGACATCGCGATCGGATGAAGCTGCCCGAATCGCGCGCGCATAAATCCGCTCAGGATCATGATGCCCTTGTCGTGGGTCGATCCTGACATCCGCGCCTCGCGCTCGATATTGATCACGCCCGCCTGCCCGAGCGCGACGGTCGCCGTCACCCGCGACGGCCGCCCGAAGCTGTAACCGCCGACGTCCAGCACCGCGAGCCCGTTGATCTGCCCAACGCTGGCGCCGCGAATATTTACGATGAGCGTGCCTTCCGCGATTAGCCGGCGAATTTCTTCCTCGATAAAATTTAGCCGCAGCATCCGTTCGGTGAGCGCCCGCTCGACGTACGCGGCGGTCACACGCTGAGCCCCTTCGATCCGCGCGAAGTACGCCGACTCGCGTGCGAGGTCGTCGATTGGCTCGAGCATCGCGAGCACGCGCGAGCGGTCGCCCGCCATCCGCATCCCGAACTCGACAATCTTCGCCAGCGCGCTTCCGTCGAACGGCGGTAGATTCTCCTTGCGCGCCAACGCTCCCACGCGCGCGGCATAATGCGCCGCGGCCGCGCCGTCAGCCGCCACCGCCGGCCGCATCTCGGCTTTGACTTTGAACAGCTCGGGAAAATCCGGATCGTAAAAATAAAGCATATTGTAAAGGTACGCGCCGCCCAGCGTCACGACCTTGTTGTGAATCTCGATCGGCTCGGGCTTCAGCCCGCTCATCGAAAAAAATGGCAGCGGCTCGAAAGTCTCGAGCGTCATCCGTCCCGACTTGAGGCTGCGCTTGAGCGTTTTCCAAACGCCGGGCTCGATGACTGCATCTTCGAGATCGAATACCAGGAAACCGCCGTGCGATTTCAGAAACGATCCGCCGATGATGCGCGTGAAGTTCGTCCCCGACCGTCCCAGCGGATCGATCCACCGCTCGATCGTGCCGAACAGGTTGCGATAGGTCGGCGCGTCTTCGAGCACGACCGGCGCGCCGCGCGTCGCCGAGTTATCGACCATCACGTTGACCTGGTAATCAAACCATCGCGCTTCTTCGATCGCTGGAGGCCTCGGCGCCTGCCCCTGTTCCGGCGGCTGCTCGCGAAATCGATCGAGGTTCCCGAGCATGTGTTCCGCAACTTCATCCAGGTATTTATCGACAGCGGAATTATTAAAGTGATGCTTTAAGTCCTCCACCGACGGCGTAATCATCCTCGCTGCGAATGCGCGCTCGATCGCGCGGATGTCGTCGATCAGCTCGCGCATCATTTCCTGCTGCCGCATCGTCAACGTCGCCAGCTCGTCCTGCAGCTCGCCCTGCAGTTTCGCCAGTTGCTCGCGCTCGGCGTCGGTCTTCGCGGCCATCGCCTTGTTGAGCGCCTCGGGCGACTCCGGCATCTTGCCGTCGATCAGCGGGATGAAAATCACCTGGCCGGTCGGCGCACTCTGAACCGCGAAGCCGCGCTCGCGCGCCCGCGTCTCGAGATTGCCGAACAGCTCCTGCGCCCGCTTGTTGTACTTGTCGCGCAGCGCCGCACGCTCCTGATCGAAATCCTCGCGCCGAAAAGCTTTCGGCAATTGTTCCAGCACGAACGCGACCAGCTCGGACATTTTCGCGCGCAGCTCGACGCCCCGGCCCGGTTTCAGATAGATCGCGACCGGAGATTCGGCATTGCGAAAATTATTTACGTACACCCAGTCGCCAGGCGTCGGCATGGTCGCGGCTTTTTCGCGGAGGATTCGCAGGACTGATTCGCGCTCATGACGCGAGCGCACGCCGCTTACATAAACGTTGTAGCCGGGCGCATCGATTCCGATTGCGAGCCGAATCGCGTCGAGTGCGCGGCTCTGTCCAAACAGTTCGCCATCGCCATCGCTCGCAGCCGCGCGTTCCAGTTCGGTGGCAGCCAGCGGTATTTTTGCTTTGAGTTCTGAAACAGCAAGCTCCGCCGGCGGCGGGACGTGGATCAGCGCGGCGCTGGCGTCGGTAGCGATGAGGTCGCTCTTGTCGGTCATATTGCTTGCGGTATAGCGGCGCGCGATCGCTCAAGCCTTGAGCGCGATTCGCCGGGCCTTCTTTTTCGGCACCGTGATAACCAGCGTGCCCTCCGACCACTTTGCGGTCGAGGCTTCGCCGTCGATCGAGTCGGAGAACGCAAACGAACTCTCGAGCGTGCCGCCTAGTTTGTCCGGCATGTGAAGCGCCAATCGCTGGCCCGAGACTTCGGCCTGGATCTTTGCGGGATCGACGCCGACCGCGGCAACTCGCACTTCGTAACGATCAGGATGGTCGATCACCTGCGCGCGTTCGAAATCAAGAGCGGATGTTCCGCACTTCCACCGGTCGATCAACAGTTCATCGAAGAACTCGTCGAAGGCGCGCTCAAAATCTGCAATCCCAAATCCGCGACGGGTAGGCATAGAATCTCAGTTTCCCACGATTTTGCGTAAATTGTAATGCACGGCCACCGCATGGGTCGAGTCCGCGCGCGCTTTTTAAACGTCCCTTGCCACGATTGCTGTCGCGGCGTTATGGTTTCTAGGTGCCAACCTTTACAAAAATTGTCGCCGCGACTGATTTCTCCGAAGATTCGAACCTGGCGCTGAGCTACGCGCAGGAGCTTGCGCTGAAGTTCTCGGGCGATATCGTGCTCCTGCACGTCGATCAGCCGCTGGCGCCGGTGATGATGACACCCGAACTCGGACCCGCGATGGACGTTGGCGCGATGGGCCGAATTGCGGAAGAGCAGCGGATGCTCGCGCAGAAGGAACTCGACAAAATCGCTGGCAAGCTCCGCGAAGCCGGCCTGAAGGTAAAGGTCCAGCTCAAGGTTGGCTCGCCATTCCTGGAAATCCTGCACACCGCGCAAAACGAGAACGCCGACCTGATCGTGCTAGGCACTCACGGACGCACGGGTTTGGCGCATGTCCTGATGGGCAGCGTCGCCGAGCGCGTCGTGCAAAAAGCGCCATGCCCGGTGCTGACGATTCGTCATCCGGATCGGAAGTTCAAGCACCCACTCGACAAGTAGATCTGTGACCTGACGGAATAAATTCCGTCCTACATTTTTCTATTTACCCGTGAACTTTGGTGCGCGCTTTTCGACGAACGCCTTCACGCCTTCTTTGAAATCTTCGGAGCGCGTCATCATCTCCATCGACGCGTCGTCGTCGCGCACGCCCGTCGCGAGGTCGGTGAACAGATGCTGGTAGATCATCTTTTTCGCCTGCGCGACTCCGAGCGGTGAGCATTTGGTCGCGATGCCTGAAGCGATCTCGTGCGCCGTCGCCATCAGCTTGTCCTGCGGCACGACGCGATTGACCAGCCCTATATCGAGTGCCTCGGTCGCATCGACCAGCCTGCCCGTTATCGCCAGCTCCGTCGCGCGCGCCAGCCCGATTATTCGCGGCAGCATCCAACTGCTGCCGTGCTCGATCGCGAGCCCGCGCTGGGTGAAGATCAATCCCATCCGCGCGTTCTCCGACGCGATCCTGATGTCCTGGTAGAGGCAGGTGGTGAATCCGAGCCCCACGCACGCGCCGTTGATCGCACCGATTACGGGCGTGTTGAGCGCCAGCGGCCACGAGTACGACGTGCGGTAGTCGGCGCGCTGACTAGCCAGCCATTCATCGGGCGCTTCTGCCGTGCGCGCTCCCGCGTGACCGGCTGCGATATTCGACAGCGCGGTCATGTCGGCGCCGGCGCAGTACGCGCGCCCCGCGCCCGTGACGATTATCGCGCCGATCGACGGATCGCGCTCGGCATCGAGCATCGCCGTGCGCATCTCCGCGCCCATCTTCGGCGTCCACGCGTTCATCTTTTCCGGCCGGTTCATCGTGACCGTAGCCACGCGATCCTTCTTCTCGTAAATGATTTCGGCGAAGTCCATTTCGTTCCTCCGAAGCGCTGACTTTCGCCGCTCACTTTACGCCAGTGGCAGCCGGCCCGTACAGGCGCGCATTACATGATGAACAGCATCTCCTGGTAGGTCGCCAACGGCCACAAATCGTCCGCGACGATGCCCTCGAGCATGTCCGCAGTCTTGCGCACCGCCGCCATCGCCGGCAGCACCGCGTTGCACAGATGCTTGGCGTGATCGAGTTTGCTGTGACCTCCGCCCTCGGCCATCATCCCTTCGAGCTTCACGATTCCATCTTGCAGGTCCTTCACCAGCACGGTGACTTTGTCGAGCGTGTCGGTATCGAACACGTAGCCGACGGCCTTCAGATTCGCGCACGTTTTCGCCAGCTCGCCCTGGTAGCGAATCGCTGCAGGAAATATGATCGTCCGCGCCATTTCGATCACGGTCCGCGCCTCGAGCCCCACGACGAGGCAATATTGCTCGAGGTCCACATCCATCCGTCCGTGGGTCTCGCGCTCCGTCAGCACGCCATACTTGGCGAAGAGCTCGATCGCCTCTTTGCTGCCGAGCAGCGGCAGTGCTTCGACGCACGAGCGCAGGTTGGGCAGGCCGCGTCTTTCCGCTTCCTTGTGCCACGCGTCCGAGTAGCCGTTGCCGTTGAAGATGACGCTGCCGTTCTCGGCCATGATCTCTTCGAGCATCTTCTGGATGGCGCCGTTGAGCTTCGACGGATCGTCGCCGGCCGCTTTCTCGAGCTTGCCTGCGATGTAGTCGAGCGACTCCGCGACGATCGTATTCATCGCCGTCATTGCGCCCGCAATCGCCTGGCTGGATCCGACTGCGCGGAATTCAAATCGGTTGCCGGTGAACGCGAATGGACTTGTGCGATTCCGGTCGCCCGCATCTTTCGGAATGACCGGCAGCGAATCAACGCCGACCTTCAAGGTCTCCCCGCCTTTTGAACTCTTCGCGCCGCCTTTGGTCACCTGCTCAAAAATGTCATTGAGCTGATCGCCCAGGAAGACCGAAATGATCGCCGGCGGCGCCTCGTTAGCGCCCAACCGATGATCGTTCGAGGCGGACGCGACGACGGCGCGCAGCAGCCCGCCCCATCGATGGACCGCGCGGATCACCGCCGCGCAGAAGACGAGGAACTGCGCGTTGTCGTGCGGGTTGTCGCCCGGATCGAGCAGGTTGCCCTGAGTCGCATTGCCGATCGAGAAATTCACGTGCTTGCCCGATCCGTTGACGCCCGCAAACGGCTTCTCGTGCAGCAGGCAGGCCATCCCGTATCGCTCGGCCACTCGCTTCAGCGTGACCATCGTCAACTGCTGATGGTCGGCTGCGACGTTTCCGTTCTCGAACATCGGCGCCAGCTCGAACTGTCCCGGCGCCACCTCGTTATGCCGCGTCTTGGCCGGAATCCCGAGCTTGAACAGCTCGCGCTCGCTCTCGAGCATGAAGGCGAGCACGCGCTCGGGAATCGCGCCGAGGTAATGGTCCTCAAACTCCTGGCCCTTGGGCGGCGGCGATCCGAACAGCGTGCGCCCGGTGGCGAGCAAGTCCGGCCGCGAGAAATAGAAATGCCGGTCGATCAGGAAATATTCCTGCTCGCAGCCGGCGAAGGAGACGACGTGCGCTGGATTGACGTGTCCGAATAGTCTCAGAATTCGCTGCGCCTGATTGTTCAGCGCCTGCATCGAACGCAGCAGCGGCGTCTTCTTGTCGAGCGCCTCGCCGGTCCACGAGACAAACGCGGTTGGAATACAAAGAGTCGTGCCGTTGGGATTCTCAAGGATGTAAGCGGGACTGGTGACGTCCCACATCGTGTATCCGCGCGCCTCGAATGTGTTGCGGATGCCGCCGTTGGGGAAGCTCGAAGCGTCAGGCTCGCCCTGCGTCAGCGTCTTGCCCGAGAATTCGGCAATCGCGCCACCGTCGCCGTCGGGCGACAGAAAGCTGTCGTGCTTCTCGGCGGTGAACCCGGTCAGAGGATAGAAGACGTGCGAATAATGCGTCGCGCCTTTGGACATCGCCCAGTCCCGCATCGCCGACGCGACCGTGTCCGCGATCGCCGGGTCGAGGCGCGATCCGGTCTCTATCGTCTTCATCAGCGACTTGAACACCGGCTTGGGGAGCCGCTCTTTCATCGCCGATTTGCCGAAGACGTTGGACCCAAATAGTTCGCTGGCCGAGACGTTCGCGAATGACAGCGGCGTTCCGGTGGGATGGTAGGTCGTAACCGCCTCGATAGCCTGCAAGCGTGCTGAGCTTCCGCTCAATATCGTGTCCTCCAAAATTTTGATTTGCTGATCTCGCCGGCGACGACCCTAACGAGCGCAACCCTGCAAACATTGCAAGGACCGCGCCCCGCGCGAACCAATCCAATGTGCAAGCATCAAACGGAGATTTCGATTGCTCGTCGCCCGCAATGCCTCAATTTCCCGCATGATGCGCGAGAAACGAGCGGTAGTCGCTTGCGAAAACCTGGTTCGTTACGAATGATGTTGAACGAGCAGACAACGAATCGTGCAAAATGCAGCCGCGCGGAGAATGATGTGATCGAAGCAGTGATTTGGGATTTCGGCGGCGTCTTTACGACCTCGCCGTTCGAGGCCTTCGCGCGTTACGAGCGCGAACGGGGCATACCGGTCGGTGCGATCCGCAAGATCAATTCCACCAATCACGAGAGCAATGCGTGGGCGATGTTCGAGCGGTCGGCGATCGACTTCGCCGGCTTCGACGCGGCGTTCGCGGCGGAAGCCAAACTGCTCGGCTACGAGATTCCGGGACGCGACGTCGTCGCGCTGCTGGCCGGCGACTTCCGGCCTGAGATGATCGAAGCGCTGCGACGAATCAAGACCAGGTTCAAGAGCGGCTGCATCACCAACAACATGCCGGCGGACGCGGCCCTCGCCGTCGCCACCAGCCGCTCGATCTATTCGCGCGAGATCATGGAACTGTTCGACGCCGTGATCGAATCATCGAAAATAGGAATCCGCAAACCCGATCCTCGCATCTACCAGATGATGTGCGAGACGCTCGGCGTGACGCCGGACGAATGCGTTTATCTCGACGACCTCGGCGGAAATCTCAAACCGGCGCGCGCCTTGGGAATGACGACCATCAAAGTGGAAAGCGGACCGCAAGCGATTACGGAACTGGAAGCCGCCACCGGAATGAAATTGACCTGACGGTTTCAGCCCACGCCTCGCAAAGTTCGGAAAATTTTTCATAGTTCTCCGCGGCACCGTAAAAATCCATATAAATAGCGACATTTTTGCTGCGATTCTGTTGGCGGCACTCTTGCTAACACTGGTGAGGCTCGCAAAGACGAGCCCTGAAGCGGAGGAGACATCAACATGGAAGCCACCACCTACGTAGCTCACGACGACCTGCCCAACATCTTCGCCGGCGTGGGTATCCTGCCGGTTCAATACGGCGAGTCTCGCCGACGCAAACTGCCGTCGGAAGGCGAACGCAAGCTGCTGTTCGCTGTGCTCGAGGATGCTATCCGGACCTACCTGCGACATCGCGACAGCGGTGCCGAGGCGCGCAACAACGAGGATTGGGTCGAGGCGGCCGAATGGCTCAGCAGCGACGACGAGTGCGGTCCGTTTGCGTACGTAAACGTCTGCGAGGCGCTCGGCATCGACGCCGACAGCCTGCGTTCAGGAATCTCGAATCACACCGGCCGCCTCGAGGAGATCCGCACCTGAGCGACTAACCGATCAGGCCAGCGCGCGGGTAAATTCCTCGAGCAGGTCGCGCCAATGCTCGGTGCCGACCGAGATGCGCACCAGCGCTTCGTTGATACCGGCGGCGGACATTTCTTCGGGCGATAGCTCGCTGTGAGTGGTCGTCATCGGATGGCAAACGAGAGTCTCGACTCCACCGAGACTGACCGCGTTCTTGGCGATCTTCAGGCGGCGGAGGAATTCAAACGCGCCGGTCTTGCCACCTTCAACCTCCAACGACAGCAGCGATCCCGGATAGTCGGTCTGCGCGTCGCGAATCGCTATCTGCGCGGCGTCGGTGAACAGCGACGGGTAGATGACGCGCTTGACCCGCGGATGCTTGGCTAACTGCTCGGCGATTCTTTGCGCGTTCTTGCTTTGCCGATTCATCCGCAGCGCGACAGTCGATAGCCTTGAATCGAGCATCCAGCATTCGTCAGCCTGCAAGATGTTGCCGAGCAGAGCGCGCGTCCCGGTGAGCGTCTGGATCAACTCGGGATCGGTCGCGAGCACCGCGCCCGCGAGCAGGTCGCTGAACCCGCCGAGAAATTTCGTCGCCGAATAAATCGCGAGGTCCGCGCCGTGAATCAGCGGATGCTGAAACGTCGGCCCCAGCAAAGTGTTGTCGATCGCGAGCAAGGCCCGCTTATCACGCCGCCTTATCGCCGCGGCCGCCTGCGCGATATCGGTCATCACGAGCGTGGGATTCGCAGGAGTTTCGATCAAAACGAGACTCAGATTATCCGCATTTCCAATCGCCTCGGTCAGCGCCTTCGTATCACCGGCGGGGACGCCGCGCGCCTCGAAACCGAGCGGCTCGATCACCTGGTGAATCAGATGCTGGCTGCCGCCATACAGCGGCTGCGTATAGATGAGCGATCCGTTTCGCTCCAGGAACGTCAGCATCACGGTGAAGATCGCCGCCATGCCGGAATTGAAGATCGCAGCCGAGTTCGCGCCGCGCTCGAGCGGCACCAGCTGCTCCTCGAGGATTTCGGCGTTGGGATGATTCAGCCGCGCATAAATCAGGTCAGGACGATCGTCACCGAGCGGCCGGATTTTCCCGAGCACGATCCCGAATGCGCGCTCGGCCGCCTCCGGACTCGGGAACACGAACGTCGAGCTGCGATAGACCGGCGGACGCGCCGATCCGACCGACAACTCGGGGTCGAAGCCGCGGGTCAGCACCGCAGTCTCGGGCCTTACGCGATAAGAAATCTTTGGCATCAGCGCTTCTCACCGCGACCGCTTCTGACCGAAACGTCGCAGTACCCGATTCCCATGTGCATTTTGTAGCCGACGAGATCGCGAACCTCTTTGCTAAGCGTCCGCGCGATATCGTAGGGCACATCGACGTACTGGTTTTCTTCTTGCCGGATCCATCCCAGCGAATACGACAGGAACACGCCGTAACGCCAATCGTCGGTTCGATTCGCGCCAGCACCGTGGAGCGTGCCACCCATCCACAGCAGGACCGATCCCGCTGGCATCTCAGCCGCAACGACTTCGTCAGGACGCGCCCTGCGGTCGGCCGGCCACAGATGGCTGCCCGGAACGATATGCGTCCCGCCGTTGGCTTCGGTGAAATCGGTAATCGCCCACATGCTCGCAACGATCATGTGCGGGCGCGGCACTTTGAAAAACTGATACGGATCTTCCTCGCGATGGAGCACTTGCTCGCGCGCGCCGGGACCAATCTTCAGCGCCGCCGTCGCGTGTACCTGGTAATGCACGCAGTTGGGCTTCAGAATCGCGTCGCACGCCGCCAGCATCAGCGGATGCGTCACGAAAGTCCGAAACGTCTCCGAACGCGCGACCAGCGCGGTGATCCGCTTGGTTCGGCCCGGATAGAAATCCGAAGTTCCACCGTCGGCCTCGTAAGCCTTGTTGATGGACGCATCCGGATCGACGATCTCCAGATGCGGCGCGAGTTCGCGCAGGATTGAATCGCGCACCGCGCGATCGATCACGTCATTGACGACAACCGCGCCATCACGCTCAAGGCAGGCGACTACTTTCAATAGAGAATCATTGGCGGAGACCACGGGAATAGAAGGCATCGACAACTCCTCCGACGTTGCGCGCGAGCGCTGCGCGCGTCCTTCTATTTTCTATCAACTAGCTGCGGCCCGCGACACTGGCTCGACCGGAGGCGTCGGGGTTCCCTCGCGGAGAGCTTCGACGACCTGGCCGAGATGGGCTCTGACGACGTCGGCGGGCACCTCACCAGCCGCGAGCCGGCGCGCTGGTGCAAGACGCATGAGATGGAAAACAAAGATCGCGAGGGCCAGCCCGGCGGCTACCACTATCACCGAAGTCATCGCGCCCGGATCGGTGCCGAGCGAGTGCACACGATTCAGCACATAGATGACCGATGCGATCGATACGCAGATTGATAGTGCGGCCATCGTCAATACGTCGCGCACGGGCTGTGAGGCGCCTCTGGCCAGGTAGCGCTTCAGCTCGCCGCTGGAAAAGTAATCGAGGAACCAGCCGGTATCCTCGTCGTAGCCGGGCTTCGGCGGCGGCACCATCATGTTGGTCAGCGGATCGAGCGCAGGTTCGCCGTTCGCGTGGCGATCGATTCCATCAAGGATCGCGGTATGGATCGCCTGCGTGATCGGGAAGTGGCGCGCGATCAGGAACGAGAGCGCCGAGCAAGTCGCTGGGGTGAGCGCGAAAATTGCTCGTAACGCAAAGACCACGTGCGGCGATTGCACGGCGTTGGGGACGTAGCCGAGCGAGGCCAAAATCGCGATCGGAATCGCGGCACTGGGAATCGCGATAAACTTCGGCAGCATCGACCAGAACGCCGTGTACTGCGCTTCGCGCCGCTTTCCCGTGTACAGCTCGTCGTAGTCAATCACGTCGGCCTGCATCGACGGCGTGAGAAAGAGGCCGGCGCCGAATCCAATCCCGGCCCAGCAAATCAGCACCATCAGCCAATGGATATCGCCGGGCCGCAGCAGGAACATCGCAGCGCCGCCGCTGATGCCTAAGAAAAAGCTGGTCAGCCACGCGTTGAGCTTTCCGACTCGCCGCGCAAACCAAACCCACATCGGTAGCGAGAGAAATCCGAATCCGAAATAACCAACCAGCAGCTTGGAGACCCACACGTTGGGATCGGGAGGGTGGATTACATATTGGGTGAAGAACGGCATCATCGTGGCCGGAATCGCGCCCGCGATGCTCCCGACGGCATAGCTGCTGAGCAGAATGCCGAAAGGGCGGTTGCGCAGCGCGCGTCGCACGCCGGGCACCAGCGGATTCGATTTGCGTGTAACGAAGTCCGGCCGCTCCTTCACCGTAATCACCAGCAGCCAGTAAAGGAGAGTGAGCACGACGCCGAAGAAAATACCGAGCCTGAAGAACACCTGGCGATCGTTCAGGTGCATCGTCTTCATCATTATGGCCGGCGCCCCGGCGGCGACGATCGTACCGAGAATCGTGAACGACTCGCGCCAGGCGAACAGGGTCGAGCGGTCGTTGTAGTTCTGCGTCAGCTCAGGCCCGAGCGCATAATGCGGCAGAACGTAGGAGGTATGAAAAATGAAATAAAGGATGAACGTGATGCCGAACCAGACCGCGGCGTCCTTTCCTTTAAGCGCCTCTGGCGGATTCAGCAGGCAGAAAAACGCGATGCCGCAGAGCGGAGCACCGATCAACATATAAGGACGGCGGCGGCCCATTCGCGAATGCGTGTGATCGGAGATCCATCCCATCAGCGGATCGCTAAGCGCGTCGAGCGATCGCGCGATCGCAATCGCCATCGCGAGGTATCCGAGCGGCACCAACACCACGTCGGCGTAGAACTTCGGCATGTGGATGAAGATCGGGATGATCATCGCGGCGCCCGCGAAACTCGGCGCGCCGTACAGAAGCTTGGTCTTGAGGGTCAATGGCTCGCTGGCAGTATGCGCGGCATTGGCAGTCCCAACGCCGGCAATTTTCGCATCCGCTGAATCCATCAAAACCTCCAGACCTCGAAACGCAGTCCAATGGTGATGTTAGATTACTTCCCGCCGCAATGGGAACAACGAAATGCAGTGAATCCGTTGCATGGATGCTACACGGATCCGGAATTCACAAAGGCTAAAGGAGACAGGAAAAAGAACCTGAGAGCAAAAGGGCGTCCTCGCCATTTTGCGATTTCTTCTCACTGGGTGCAGGGGTCACCC
>PMOH01000395.1 GCA_003161515.1 Deltaproteobacteria bacterium | reverse complement strand
GAAGGTTACGACCTCGCGAGCGGTTGGCGCACGGAGCGGTGGCAGACTGAGCGATTCACGCGCCGATTGCCCTCAATGGCAGCAAATGCGCTGATTTCGACGATGACCGGGGTCAAGCTTCACGACTACGGATGCACCTTTAAGGCGTACCGCCGCGACCTGGCGCGCAGCCTGCAACTCTACGGCGAGATGCATCGATTTGTCCCGGCGATCGCGGCAGAGCAGGGCGCGCGAATCGCGGAAGTCGAAGTCGGATTTCGACCGCGTGGCGCCGGCATCTCGAAGTACGGACTGGGGCGCATCGTGCGCACGTTTCTCGATCTTATCACCGTCAAATTTCTATCCGGCTATTCGACCGCGCCGATACAAGTGTTCGGCCTGATCGGAATCATCCTAGGCGGACTCGGCAGCCTGTGGACCTTCATCTTAGTAATCGAGAAAATACTACTTGGACACGAACTGGGTAATCGTCCCGCGCTGTTGCTGGCGGTGTTGTTAGTAGTCGTGGGAGTACAGTTTGTGAGTATAGGATTGCTCGGCGAGATGCTCGCGCGGACCTATCACGAATCGCAGGGAAAGCCGGTTTACGTAATCAGGGAAGAGTTTTAGGGGCCTATCGATGAACATCGCAGTCGTGGGGAGCGGATACGTCGGGCTGGTAAGCGGCACCTGCTATGCCGAAAGCGGCAACGAAGTATTTTGCGTGGACATCGATACGAAACGAATCGCGCAGCTTTGCGAGGGCAAGATTCCGATCTACGAGCCGGGGCTCGAAGAGCTGGTCCGTCGCAATATGAAGGAGGGCCGCCTTCATTTCACCACTGACGTCGCCGACGCGATCAAACAGTCGATGGTTTCGTACATAGCGGTCGGCACTCCGATGAGCTCGTCGGGCGCCGCCGACCTGTCGGCAATTTTCAAAGCCGCCGAAGATATCGCAAACGCGATCACCGGGTATCACATTATCGCGGTCAAGAGCACGGTGCCGGTTGGCACCAACGATCGGGTGCGGGAGATCGTCGGTCGCGTCGCCAAGCATCGCGCGGACGTGTGCTCGGTGCCGGAATTTCTCAAGGAAGGCTCCGCGATCGAGGATTTCATGCGCCCCGATCGCGTCGTGATCGGAAGCCTGAGCGAGCAGGCGACCGCTATCCTCAAGGAGATTCACAACCCGTTCGTGCGCACCGACAATCCGATCCTCGTGATGGATCCGCGCTCGGCGGAGCTCACCAAGTACGCGTCGAACGCGATGCTCGCGATGCGCATCTCGTTCATCAATGAGATGGCGACTTTGTGCGACGCGGTCGGCGCCGACATCAACGCAGTCCGCCGCGGCCTCGGCACCGACAAGCGAATCGGATCGTCATTTCTCTTTCCGGGAGTGGGATACGGCGGTTCATGTTTCCCCAAAGACGTGCAGGCGGTGATTCATACCGCGAGCGAGCACAATCTCGACTTCGCACTGTTGCGTGCGGCGGAAGCGGTGAACTCACGGCAGAAGCGGCTGATTCCCTCGCGCGTGAAACAGCATTTCGGACAAAACCTGAGCGGCCGCACGTTCGCGATTTGGGGACTTGCCTTCAAGCCGCGCACTGACGACATGCGCGAGGCGCCGGCGCTGGTCGTGATCGAGGAACTCCTGCAGGCGGGTGCGAAATGCCGCGTGCACGATCCCGAAGCGCTCGAAAATGCGCGCAAGATTTTTGGCGACCGCGTCACTTACCACAAAACCAACTACGAGGCGCTCAAGGATGCCGACGCGCTGCTGATTCTGACCGAGTGGAACGAGTTCCGGCATCCCAACTTTCAGCGCATCAAGGCCGAGCTGAAGGAGCCGGTGATATTCGACGGCCGGAACCTGTATGATCCGGATCTGATGAAGGCGCTCGAACTGCGATATTACTCGGTCGGGCGCCATCCGGTTTAGGACAAGGACACGATTATGAGAATTCTGGTGACCGGCGGCGCCGGCTTTATCGGCTCGCATACGGTGGATACGTTGGTCGCGTCCGGCGCGGGCGAAGTTTCGGTACTGGACAATTTTTCGACCGGCAAGCGTCACCAGCTGAACCCCAAAGCCACGTTGTATCAGACCGATCTCCGTGATGCGGCGGCAGTTACGTCGGTGATTGAAAAAGCGCGGCCTGAGATTATTTTCCATCTCGCGGCGCAGATGGACGTGCGGCGTTCGGTCGCCGATCCAGCGTTTGACGCGCAAGTGAACGTGGTCGGGTTTCTCAACCTTATCGAAGCGGCGCGCAAGCACACTCTCAAGCGCGTGGTCTTTTCGTCAACTGGTGGCGCGATTTACGGCGAGCAGGACGAGTTCCCGTGCACCGAAGATCATCCGAAGCGCCCCGTGAGTCCCTACGGCGTCGCCAAGCTCGCGACCGAGGCGTATCTATTTTTTTACAAGGTCGAGTATGGAATCGACTACCTGGCGCTGAGATTCGGCAACGTGTACGGGCCGCGCCAGGACCCGCACGGCGAAGCGGGCGTCATTTCGATTTTCTGTGGGAAGATCCTCGACGGCCAGCCCGTGACGATTTTTGGCGACGGCATGCAGACCCGCGACTACGTTTACGTCGGCGACGTGGTGCGAGCCGTGGTCGCCGCGTCGAAATCCAGCGCGTCGGGAATAGCACTGAATGTTGGCACCGGCCTCGAGACTACCGTGAACGATCTATACTCGACGCTCGCGAGCATAGCCGACTTTCCGACCAAGGCCGAGCATGCGCCGGCACGCGGCGGCGAACAGAAGCGCTCGGTGATCTCGCCAGCGCGCGCGGAAAAAACACTCGGATGGCGCCCCGAGAAGAAACTCGCCGACGGACTCGAAGAGACTTTCAAATATTTCAAGCAGCAACGCGACCGCCCGAGTTGAAATGACCGAAGCTGCCTCGATTCGCAACTTTTCGATCATCGCGCATATCGATCACGGGAAGTCCACGCTCGCCGATCGAATCCTCGAGCGCACCGGCGCGCTCACGATGCGCGAGTCGAAGGATCAGTTCCTTGACTCGATGGACCTCGAGCGCGANNATTACGATCAAGGCGCGATCGGTTCGCCTCAACTACACGGCCAAGGACGGCAAGGGCTACGTCCTCAACCTGATCGACACTCCGGGCCACGTCGATTTCGCGTACGAAGTCTCGCGCAGTCTCGCTGCGTGCGAAGGTGCGCTGCTGGTCGTCGATGCGAGCCAGGGGGTCGAGGCGCAGACGCTCGCCAACGTTTATCTCGCGCTCGATCACGGCCTGGAAATCATTCCAGTTATCAACAAAATCGACCTGCCCGGCGCCGACATCGAGCGCACCAAGCAGCAAATCGAAGAAATTATCGGCCTCGACGCCTCCGACGCGATTCTGACCAGCGCCAAGGAAGGTGTCGGCATCGAGGAAGTCCTCGAAGCGATCGTCAAACGAATCCCCGCGCCGAAACCGACCGACGAGAACAGTGTCCGCGCGCTTATCTTCGACAGTTGGTACGACGTCTATGAGGGCGTGATCGGCCTGGTGCGCGTCTTCGGCGGCGAGCTGCGCGTCGGGATGAAAGTGCGCCTGATGGGTACCGACAAGCTCGGCGAGGTGATGCGCCTCGGGCATTTCACGCCGCACGAGCGACGCGCCGATACGCTCGGCCCGGGCGAGGTCGGCTTCGTCGTGGCGAATATCAAAACCGTCGCGGACATGCGCGTTGGCGACACGATTACCGACGCGGACAATCCCGCCGTCGCGCCGCTGCCGGGCTTCAAAGAGTTGAAGCCGATGGTCTTCGCGGGGCTGTATCCGACCGAGGCGAATCAGTACGGTGCGTTGCGCGACGCGATCGAAAAATTGCGCCTCAACGACGCGAGCCTCATCTGCGAGCCTGAGACTTCGCAAGCGCTGGGCTTCGGCTTTCGCGCGGGATTCCTCGGCCTGTTGCACATGGAGATCGCACAGGAGCGACTCGAGCGCGAATTCGGCATCAACCTGATCGTCACCGCGCCGACCGTCGCCTACCAGGTGCGCACGATTTCGGGCGCGCTGACGACGGTTGATAATCCCGCACATCTGCCCGACGAAAACACCATCGAGGCGATCGAGGAGCCCTTCATCCTCACGTCTATCCACATGCCCGAGGAGTATCTCGGCGCCGTGATGAAGCTGTGCGAGGATCGTCGCGGCCTCCAGCGCGACTTGCGCTACCTCGGCCAGAAGCGCGTGATTCTGCATTACGAGTTGCCGCTGGCCGAAATCGTCTTCGATTTTTACGATCGGCTGAAATCCGTGAGTCGCGGCTACGCGTCGCTGGATTACGAGTTTCTGGACTTCCGGGCAGGCCCTCTGGTTAAATTGGATATACGGATTAACGGCGAGGTGGTTGACGCGCTTTCGATAATCGTACATCGCGACAAGGCTTACGAACGGGGCCGCGCGCTGTGCGAAAAGATGCGCGAGTTGATTCCGCGCCAGATGTTTGAAGTCGCGATTCAAGCGGGAATCGGCGCCAAGATTATCGCGCGCGAATCCGTCAAGGCGCTGCGCAAGAACGTTACCGCCAAATGTTACGGCGGCGATATCACGCGAAAACGAAAGCTGCTCGAGAAGCAAAAGGAAGGCAAAAAGCGGATGAAACAAGTTGGACGCGTCGAGATTCCGCAAGAGGCTTTCCTGGCCCTGCTCAAGGTCGGGGAGTAGGGCAGCAGTGGCCGAACCAGCACGCAACATTTCCAAAGTACAGCCGCTGAGCGCCCGCGAGGCCGATCGCGCACCGGCGCAGAAGTCGGTCGCGCGCGAGTACGGCGAGGCGATGATCATCGCGCTCGTGCTCGCGGTCTTCATCCGCACATTTTTCGTCCAGGCGTACAAGATTCCGTCGGGCTCGATGGAGCCGACGCTGCTCATCGGCGATCACATCCTCGTCAACAAGATCGTTTTCGGCTTGCGGATGCCCGATTCGATCTTCGGCCTCGAGATTCCCGGCTTGCCACTGGGCCAGTATGTTTTCCATCTCGAGCCGGTGCATCGCGGCGACGTCGTCGTGTTCGTCTTCCCGCCCGATCGCACCAAGGATTTCATCAAGCGCGTCATCGGCGTCGGCGGCGACACCGTCGCGGTAAAGAACGGCGTCGTGTGGCTCAACGGCTCCCCGATGGACGACCCGCACGCGCATCGCGAGGTCGCCGACACCGATCGCTCGCCCGTCTCGCCGCGCGACAACTTCGGTCCCGTCACCGTCCCGCCGGGCAAGCTCTTCATGATGGGCGACAATCGCGATCGCAGCTACGACAGCCGCTTCTGGGGTTTCGTCGATCTCAACGACGTCGAGGGACGCGCCACGATCATCTATCTGCCCTGGAATGAAGAGAAGGCCGACGCGGCATCGACGCTCAGCGAGTTCTTCCTGTGGTTCGAGTACGTCAGATGGGATCGGCTCGGGATGATCGTGCACTAACCCAGTTAACCAGGCAGGGGGAAATCAGGTGGCGGACGAAGCGGTGAACCGGATTGGCGCGATCCTCGAGGAGCTCGGCGCGCGCTTCGATCTGGTGGTCGAGGCAGTCTCGGGTTTCGGCGGACGCCTCGACACGCTGCGCGACGAGATCTTCGGCCAGTTCGCCGAAGTCGGCGGCCAGATTCGCTTCCTGTCCGAGCAGATCGCCGAGAATCGTCGGAGTATCGTCGCCACGCATGACGACCTCGGTGCCGAGATGATTCGCCTGGGCGAGGCGCTCGGCAAAGCACGCGTCGATTTTCGCGACGAGCTGGTTGCCGCGCAGACGGGCCTTCGCGGCGAATTTGCCGAACGCGCGATCGAGTTCCGCGAGGAAGCCGCGCGCGCCGTCGCCTCCACCGGCAAGCAGGCCGCGGACTCGGGCACAGATACGACGAAGATTCTCAAGCGCGAAATCGCCGCGTCAGCCGAGATGGCCGCGAAGAAACTCGGCGCCGAACTAAAGCAAACCAGCAAATCGCTGGCTGACCTCGCGCGCAAATTCGATCGCTTCGACGACCGGATCACAGTTCAAACCCGCGACCAGGATCAGCGCCTGCGAAAACTCGAACGTAAACGCGGCGCATGATTCGCCCCGGCTCACACGGGTCATGCCTCTCTACGAAACCGAACGACACGAACGGTTGATCCGCACCGAGTGGAACGAAGAGCGCGCGCGTGACGCAATCGATAGAATCGTCACCGATACGCACCGCAGCTTCGATCCCGATACGCTCTGGCCGATCCATTCCCTTGATCGCTCGCCCGAACGCCCGCCCGATTCCATCAAGTACATTTACCATGGCGCGGCTGGAGTGATCTGGGCGCTGAACTATCTCAACGATACGACCGCGTTGCCCCTCAAGCGCGACTATCTTCCGACCGTGCAACAGTTGATTCCGCTGATTCGCGCCGACATGGACAGGCACTTCGAAGTCCGAAAGTACATGGGCGCAGAACTCTCATCGTACCTTCTCGGCGAGTCCGGAATTCTTCTACTTCAATTCAAATTGGCGCCTTCCGAAGATGTTGCGCACCAACTTTATGGCCATCTCGAAGCGCGGATCAGCGATCCACGCGGGATTGCGTGGGGCGGTGCGGGCGCGATGCTCGCGGCGCTTTTCATGCACGAGCGCAGCGAGGACGCGCGCTGGAAAGAGCTGTACCTTCGAAATTTCAACGCTCTGTACGATCAATGGAACTATTCCGATGAAGCTCGATGCCATCTTTGGACGTCGAGTCTTTACGGCGTCACGGAAATGCGCATCGGGGCCATTCACGGCTTCGCCGCCAACGCGTTCGCGATGCTTCGTGGACGTCATTTGCTCGAGCCGAGTCTCGCAGATGAAGTTCTGCGTCGAATCCACGAAACGGTTCATGCGACCGCGCAGATCGAAGGGCCTCACGCGAATTGGCCCAACAACGTGGGCCGGACGACGAGGCCAGTACCACTGGCGATGGTCGCGCAACACTGCAACGGCGCGCCAGGGATCATCAACTCCCTCGCGGAATTTCCTAACGACGCGCGCCGGCCGATCGACGCGTTGCTTCAGCAGGCGGGCGATCTGATTTGGAACGCTGGGCCACCGATCAAATTTCCCACCTTGTGTCATGGCGCCCCCGGCAGCGGCTACGCCTTCCTGAAACTCTACGCGCGCACCGGCGATCAGCGATGGCTCGATCGCGCGCGCAAATTTGCGATGCACTCAGTCGAGCGATGCGATCGCGCGCTTACGAAATACGGCCAGCGGAAGTTTTCGCTTTGGACCGGAGACCTCGGCCTCGCGATCTATCTTTGCGACTGCATCGGAGCGACCGCGAGATTTCCTACGCTCGATGTCTTCTGATCGTGCAGCAAAATTACTTGAATGGTGTTACTGCTGTAACAATTGCCCTTGGTATCTTCCCGAAGCGATGTCAATTTCTCTAAGCGGAGGAGTATGACCATCACGGTGCAACGCCTGAGCGCAATGACGTGAGTTCCGCCGCCAACCTCTCTGAAGCTTCGCGCGGTAGTGGTCAGGCCTCCGGGTCGAACACTCGCCAGCTCGTCACCTCGATCGCGATGGTGTTCGCTTTCCAGGGCTTCACGATGTCGATCAACGGCATCGGCGCTCCCTTCATCGCAAAGAGCTTCAACCTCGGCGAGTCTGGAATCGCGACTCTGTTCGCATGGATTTCGATCTCCGCCATCGGCGCGCTCGGTCTCTCGCGAATGATCGATCGGCTGGGACGCCGACGGATGCTGCTAGTGAGTATGGCCGGCACTTCTGTGAGCGCTCTCGCGGCGGCGGTCGCGACTGACTACGCAGCCTTCGCGCTGTGCGAGATCGCGCTCTACGCTTTCATCGGCGCGACAGTCTCCGGAGGTGTGGTTATCCTGGCCGAGGAACTTCCCATCGAGTTGCGCGCACGCGGACAGAGTTGGGGCGGGCTGGGTATGGGTCTCGGCGGGGGCCTGTGCCTGATCCTGATGCCGATGGTGACGAGTCATCATTCATGGCGATGGATGCTCGTGCTGGCGTCGGTGATGGGAGTGGTCGCGTTGCGGAGAGCGTCCCGGCTGATCACGGAAAGCGGACGATGGCAACGCGCCGCCGCGAGCGGCACGACCGCGGCCAGCAGTTTCTACGACGTGTTCGGAAAGTTCTATCGATACCGCGCAATCACGGTTCTGTTCTGCTCGTTGCTCGGCAATATCGCGGCCGTCGCGGCCAGCAGTTGGGCGTACTTCCACCTCGTCTCGGTCGTGGGACTGAAGCCGGGCCTCGCCAGCGGCCTGATGCTGGTCGGCGGCGGCGTCGGGATGGTCGGCTTCCCGCTCGGCGCGCGAGGATGCGAGCGTTACGGCCGCATCCCGACAATTTTCGTCGCAGGCGTGATGACCAGTCTCGGCGCAGTCGCTTTCTATTGGGGCCCTCCGGCGCACTTGCCGCTTCGATGGCTCTGGATCGAAGTCACGTACTGCTGTTTCACCGCCGGCTTGAGCGCAGGCCAGGTAGGCGGCAATTCTCTGGGAACTGAATTGTTTCCAACCGCAATCCGCGGCGCGATGATGGGCTGGTACGCGCTGATAGGCGCAGCCGCTTCAATCACCGCGCAAACCCTGATCGCCGTTCTCGCCGGCCGTATCGGCGGCTTGTCGATCGTAGTCGGCTACCTGAGCCTGCTCGCAATCCCCAACGCGATAATCGTCGCACTCTTACTTCCAGAAACCCGCGGCCTCTCCCTGGAAGCCGCCGCAATGGAAGAAGCCTTCGAAAAATCACGCTAGCTACCTGACCTGGTGCCAAGATGCATCAAGATGGTGGTTAGTTTCCTATCTGAGATGGCAACACTTTCATTCAGAACGATTCTGGCTGGCGCGTCATTAATTCTAGCGCTAGCAGTAGCGAAAGCATCCAGCGCCGAAGATCTCTTGTCTGGTCAGGTACTGGCCGGCGGCACACCCATCGTCGGCGCATTGGTGACGTTGTACGGAAGTGTCTCGGAATGCGTTCCTGATCCTTGTTTCGTGACGACGAAGCCGACTGAAGAAGCAACTACCGATATCCGCGGAAATTTCGCATTGGATATCTCCAAGGCTCGAGCGACGACCATGACGATGGGAATACCTCCGGAGCCACGCTTCAAGAGAGTGCAGGTCCCACCCGCGAACGGCACGCTGTATTTAATCGCCAGCGGCGGCAACGCTGGCAAAGGAATCAATCCGGCTATCAAGCTGGCAACCTTTCTTGGAAGCGCTCCGGCCGGTCGGCACGTCGTGATCAATGAATTGACCACGGCCCTGGCGCTTCTCTGCAGCGGGCGCATTTCGGCGTTTCCGGGCGGGATGGCGCCCTTCGCTTTGGATCTATTTCTCCGCCTCGTCGATCCGGCCAACGCTCGTCTGCGGGCGTTTCCGGGCACGCCTTCGAACGGTCCAGCCCTCGTTAACACTGTAGCGAACGCTCTGAATGCCTGCGTAGCTTCGGGAGGACCAACTTCAAAGGAGTGCGCGGACCTTCTTCAAGCGACATCTCCCGTCCGCTTCAACAACAACGCTACCGACACGATGAGCGCTGCCGAGAGCATGGTATTTCATCCGGACCGCAACCTGGGGGCGCTGTTCGAGCTAGCAAAGCGCTCCAATACTTACCAACCGGCACTGACTGCGCCTCCGGCCGGGTTGATGCTTTCGCTTAATTTCAAGGGCGGCGGACTACACCGACCCACCGCGATAACAGCGGAGAGGCGCGCGGACAGACTGTGGATAATCAACTCGGGCAGTAATGCTTTGACCGTACTGAGTAGTGATCCTTTTCAACTCGGCAACTCGTTGGCCGGAAGTGGCGGCTTACAGATCAAGGGATTGCGCCAACCGAGCGCGCTGTGGTTTGAGGAAAGCGTTCGCATGCCACCGCCCGATTCCGGTCCGATTGGACCGAACACGAAACAGTGGTGGGTTACGCCCAACAGAATTTGGGTGACGGACAAGAGTGCCAATGAACTTACCGCCATTACGCCCGAAGACGGCGGGCGGTTTTCCACCTCGCTATTCAGGGGAAACGGCCTCGCCGCCCCCTCAGGTATCATCGGTTATCCGAACAATGTGATCTACGACCGCATCGGCGGTCGGTACATCTTGTATGCGCTCCTCATGGTGACCAACTCCAAAGCCGACCGTGTGAGCTTTTTCAGACTGGACGGAACGGCGTGTGGGCCACCTCTTGAAGGCATCGGGCTTAAGAATCCGGCGGGGCTCGACTACTATGGAGCGGCGGTGTTGATCGCGAACTCCGGCGCGAACAACTTGCTCGCGATCAAACCTCCGGACGTAACCTGTCGCGGTGCAACGTTGGTGGAACGTATCAGCGGCGGCGGAGTGGATGCTCCACGATGCGTTGCAGGAGGATTCGTAACTAACAAAGGGAACGGCAGCGTCACGGGATTAGATCGGAACGCCGAAGAACCAGCGCGAATTCTTCCCGGGTCTCCTTTTCGCGGCGGAGGGCTGGCCGAACCCGAAGGCATTGCTAGAGATTCCGAGGGAGTTCTATGGGTCGCCAACCATGCACCTGGAGCAAATAGCGTTTCGTTGCTTGCTGGTCCGCTCGGTCTGGCCGATCTTGGAAAAATTCAACTCGGACAGCCGCTCTCACCAAACTCAGGTTTCGCCGGCGCGGGACTAAATCGCCCCTACGGCCTCGCCATCGACAAATCGGGCAACCTTTGGGTGACGAACGAGGGCGACGATAGTGTCACGATGTTCGTCGGTGCTGCTGAGCCACTTTTGCAATGATGGCCCGTGCTTGTGACGCCGCATAAAAAAGAGACGACGTACTTTTGAGAAGATATCAACAGCGAATTTGAATGTGGGGTTGACGCACATCTTTTGCG
>PMOH01000274.1 GCA_003161515.1 Deltaproteobacteria bacterium | reverse complement strand
ATGGCGAACTGCTCGCGATTCTCGCGGCCGCGCAAGCGGCAGGCACGCTCAAGCTGGTCGATTGGTCGGCGCGGGCGGGTGATTCCTTTGCGGGACATCTGCTCGACCTGCTGGGGTCGCACAACGCGCCGGCGCGGCCCCACGATTTTCAAATCGTCTTCGCGTCGCATGTTCTGTATCACTGCGAAACTCCCGGCAGTGCCGAGCGGCTGATTGATGACGTGACGCGTAACGTTCTTGCCGACGACGGCATCTGCATCCTCTATCATCTCGCCAAGGCACCGCGCAGTTTCCAGGACTTTCGCGCGCGTTACGGCAGCAACTCGGCGGCGGCGGCACACAGCAACACGCCCGCAGTCGCGATCGACGATCCCCCGGTCAAAGTTGCCGAGGTCTGCGCCGCGCAAGGCGTTCCATGCCTGCGCATGGACTTCACCGCCGATTTGAGATTCGCGATACCCGACGAGAAGATTTGGAATTATTTTCGAGCTCCTGAAAAGTACGCGGAACTCTGCACCAACAATCCCGTGGCGGCCGAAGATCTGAAGCGCCTCATGTTCATAACGCGGCGCGCGCCGACTGAGTTCGCTTCGGATCCTTCGCCGACCGGACTCAACGCCTATCTGGACGAAATCGGTGGCGTGCTGAAGCGCAATACAGGGATCCTGAAGCTGGCCGAGTCGATGCAGGTATTCTACCGACCCGGCGCACCTTCAGACTTTGGCAAACGCATCGCCGCCGCGCTCTCCTCGATCGGACAGGCTTGAACGCGATTTGCCAGCTCATTTGGATTGAGGTATGAAGAAAGCATGAAGTCTCATACCGCGAGAAAGTCTTCGTTTACCTTGCCTGCGGCGGAGCATGCGCAAGTTCTTCGGCTGCGCCAGCTGCTCAAGGCCCGGTCCAATACTGAAGTTATTCGCCGCTCGCTCAGTCTGCTGGAAGAATCCATTTCTCGTGAGGCGCTTCGCCGTCAGTTCCGCGAAGCTTCGACGCGAGTGCGATCCTCGACTCTCGAGGCGATGCGCGAACTTGATCCCTTGAATGGCGAAGGCCTCGAGGATGCCTGAGCGCTCACCGCGAAGGGGCGAGCTGTGGGCAGCTGACTTGAATCCTCGCCGTGGCAGCGAGCCTGGAAANNGTACATGGATTCTTCCCTGTACGACGCAGCTGGTTGGTGAAAATGTGTTACGCGTCGAGTTGTCGAGGCGCATGGCGGGTAACGCCCGCGCCTGCGAAGTCATGATCGATCAGTCCCGCGCGGTCGATCGCCGCCGATTGCTTCGGCTGCTCGGCCGGCTGCCTCAGACCGTGATGCGGGAAGTATCCGAAAAGTTGCGTCGAGTCGGCGACCTTTGATTTCAGCGTTCGCGCCATGTGACCACATCGTGTATGATGTAGTCCCATGAAAGCATCGGTGCGCGAGTTCAAAGCGAGACTATCTCTATACCTTCGAAAGGCCAGTAATGGCGAGGATGTGGTTATCACTTCTCGCGGACGGCCGGTTGCGCGGCTACTCGCAGTGGCGCCCGCCTTCGGACCTGAGCCGTCCGTTTCGGAAATTGAGCAGCGCATCAGAAGGATTCCGGGTATCCTCCCGTCACGCGGCGGCAAGCCGAGAGGAGCGTCGCGTCCAATGGTTATCGGACCGGGTCAGAAAACACTTGCTCAGTTGGTGCTCGAGGATCGGGAGTGACCCCGTACTTCGACACTTCGGCGCTCGTAAAGCTCTACGCACGAGAAGAAGGCAGCACCGAAGTTAAACGGGCCGTCGCTCGAGCGGGTTCAGTTACCACGAGCATCGTCGCATATGTCGAGACGAGATCGGCGTTCGCGAGAAAGCGTCGCTTTGCTGACATCGACGACACCGCTTTAAGGCACTACAAGCGGGAGTTCGAGCAAGACTGGACGCGATTCAATCGTCTGCCCGTCGACGCGATAACGATCCGCCGTGCGGGAGATCTGGTAGAACGATATCGATTGAGAGCCTACGACGCTGTGCACCTTGCCACGGCCGAATTATTTCAGCAGGAGATCCGATCTGCCGTCTATTTCGTCTCTTTCGACGATGCGCTCAACGGTGCAGCCGCAAAGCAGGGCTTCACACTCATTGCCGACGCGTGAATCGCCAGCTCATGCCTGGCCGAGGTGCCATATCTCGCGGGAGTATTCTGTTACTGCGCGGTCGCTTGAGAAATAGCCAATTCGCGCAAGATTGAGTATAGCTTTTCGGGTCCATACTTCCGGATGTTGGTACTCATTCAATACTACTGACTGGATATCCACATACGATCCGAAATCGGCCATCAGGAAATAGTCGTCGCGACTGACCAGGACATCGCGAACCCATCGGAACAGTCCAGGCTCGCCGGGACAGAAGCGGTCTGACGCCAGCTCATCGAGCACTCGCTTTAGTCGCGGATCCGATTCGTAGTAATCGCGCGGCCGGTAAGTTTCTTTGAGAGTCAGTTCTTCGATCTGCTCGGCGGTCAGACCAAAGATGAATATATTTTCCGCGCCGACGGCTTCCCGAATCTCTATATTGGCGCCGTCGAGAGTCCCCACTGTCAGCGCGCCGTTCATAGCGAATTTCATGTTGCCGGTGCCCGACGCTTCGCGGCCGGCGGTGGAAATCTGTTCGGAAACGTCGGCGGCGGGAATGATTTTCTCCGCGAGCGAGACCCGGTAGTCCGGCAGGAACGCGACTTTGATCAACTCGCGCGTCTTCGGATCGTTGTTGATCACCTCGCCGAGGCTGTTGATCAACTTGATGATCATTTTCGCAGCCCAATAGCCCGGCGCTGCTTTGCCGGCGAGCAGGTAGGTGCGAGGCACAGGCGGCTCGACGCCGTCGTCCACCAGCCGCAGGTACTGATGTACGACTCCCAGAGCCATCAGGAGCTGCCGCTTGTACTCGTGGATCCGCTTGGCCTGTATGTCGAACATCGCGGCGGGATCGACGTCCACCGCGGCGACCCGATTCACAATTCGGGCCAACCGCTCCTTGTTGACGCGCTTGATCGCCCTGAACCGGCGTTGGAACTCGACATCGTCAGCGAATTTCTCCACCGCGCTCAGCTGCTCGAGGTCGGTGCTCCAGCCGACGCCGATGGTCGCGTCGAGCAGGCTCGCCAGGCCCGGATTGGCCATCAACAGCCATCGCCGCTGCGTGACGCCGTTGGTCTTGTTGCTGAACTTTTCCGGCCACAGTTGATAAAAGTCTGGCACCAGCCTGGTCTTCACGAGTTCAGAGTGCAGCTTCGACACGCCGTTGACCGAATGGCTGCCGACGATCGCCAGGTTCGCCATTCGGATCTGGCCCTCGTAACCCTCCTGCACGATCGACATGCGCTTGAGGCGTTCGGGATCGTCCTTCCAGACCGACAAAGCGTCAGCCATGAAGCGCCGGTTGATCTCGTAGATGATCTGCAGATGGCGCGGCACGACTCGCTCGAGCAGGCTCACCGGCCACTTTTCCAGCGCTTCAGGCAATAGTGTGTGATTAGTATATGCGACTGTCGCGCGCGTAATTTCCCACGCCATCGGCCATTCGAGGTCATACTCATCGATGAAAACACGCATCAACTCCGCAATAGTCAGTGCGGGATGAGTGTCGTTAAGCTGAATAGCTACTTGCGATGAAAAATCGGTGAAGTCTTCACCGCGCGCGACGAAGCCCTGTACTATGTCGTGCACCGCGCAGGCCACGAAAAAATATTCCTGCAGCAGCCTGAGTTCGCGGCCCGCCGCCACTGCGTCGGACGG
>PMOH01000355.1 GCA_003161515.1 Deltaproteobacteria bacterium | reverse complement strand
TCGCGCAGCAGATTCATCTGATCGGGATTGCGGCCGAGCGCGAGCATTCCGTTGCCGATGAGATTGGTGGTGGTCTCGTTGCCGGCCAGCAGCAGGAGCAGCACGAACGCGAGCAATTCGTCGGCGTTCATCGCTTCGGCGTCGTCGTGCGCGGCGACCAGCGCGCTTATCAGGTCGGGGCCGGGATTTTTGCGGCGTCGCTCGATCTCGTCGGCGAAATAGTTGCGCAGCGCATTTTTTGCGGTGTGAAATTCTTCCGGCAGCGGAGTTCCCGGCAGCGTGTTGTCGCCGGAGACCACAGTGTCGGACCAATGCTTGAACTGTTGGTAGTGATCGGGGGGCACGCCGAGCATCTCGGCGATAACCATGACGGGCAGCGCGTTAGCGATCCCGTGCATCACTTCGAGCTCGCCCTTATGTTGCGCGGCGTCGATTAGATTTTTCGCGATCTCGCGGATTCGCGGCTCGAGGTCGCGGATTCGACGCGGCGTGAAGTCACGCGAAACCAGGCGTCGCAGGCGGGTGTGCAGCGGCGGATCGGAAAACAACATCGTGCGCGCACCGGCGAAGGGACCTTCGTCGTTAGGCTCGTTGGGATCGCGCGGGCGGACACTCGAAAAGTGCGCATGGTCGCGCAAAACGGCGGTGACGTCGGCATAGCGAGTCACCATCGCGACCGGTCCGAACAAATCGAGAATCCGCGGCGGTGCGGCGAGCAACGGCTTGTAGTGAGGGTACGGATTGGCGCGAAACGCGGGATCCCAGGGGTTGAAGTAGATATTTTCTGCGGCCTGGTTCATGACGGGGTTTCCTCTCCGGTCGTTTTCAAATTGGTCCGGCGTTACACGCTTTGCGCTGCGCATTTAGGAGCAATCGCGATGCCATCGCGCGTAACTATACAAACACGAACGTTTTCATCTCGTAGGTATGCATCAATGCGACTGCACGCAGTGCCGCGATGTCACTTGAGCGCCATTTCGAGACGGCTCAGCCCGCGCAGGAAATACGAGCCTTTATAGGTCACTGGTGCGTCGGGATTTTTCAGCCGAAGATGCGGGAATCGTTCGAGCGCACTGCCAATGGCGATCGATCCTTCCATCCGGGCCAGCGGCGCGCCGATGCAAAAATGTATTCCCTCGCCAAACGCAACTTGATCGTTAGGTTCGCGCGTGACGTCAAACTTTTCGGGATCCTTGAATTGCGCCGGATCGCGATTCGCCGCCGCGATGATCACGAACGCGCCCATGCCCGCGCTGATCTGCGTTCCGCCGACCACAGTGTCTTTGGTTGCCGTGCGGAATGTCGCTTGCACCGGGCCGTCGTATCGGAGCATTTCCTCGACTGCGCCACGCATCAGATCGGGCTTCGCGCGCAGCGCCGCCATCGACTCGGGATTGCGTCCGAGCGCGAGCATCCCATTGCCGATCAGATTGGTGGTCGTCTCGTTGCCGGCGAGCAGCAGCAGCACGAGGAATTGGAGCAGCTCGTCGGCGTTCAGCGCTTCGCTCTCGTCATGCGCGGCGACCAGGGCGCTTACCAGGTCGGTGCCGGGATTTTTGCGGCGTCGCGCGATCTCCGCGACGAAGTAGGATCTCAACTCGGTGAAGGCACTTTTGATTTCGTCGGGTATCGGCATCCCGGGCAGAGTGTTGTCGGCCTCGATTATCTTGTCGGACCAATTTTTGAATTGCTGGTATTCCTCGGGCGGCACGCCGAGCAAGTCGCTGATGACCATCACGGGCAGCGGATTGGCGAGGTCGGCCATCACGTCGAACTCGCCCTTGCGCTCAGCGGCGTCGAGGAGATTTTTTGCGATATCGCGGATGCGCGGTTCCAGATCGCGGATTCGTCGCGGGGTGAAGTCGCGCGAGACCAGCCGGCGCAGTCGCGTTTGCGTCGGTGGATCGGAACCGAGCATGGTCGGAGCGTCGCCGAATATTTTCGTCTGCTCGTCGAATCCCATTCCCTTCGGCTGCACGCTCGAGAACGTCGCATGGTCAATCAGGATGGCGCGCACGTCGGCGTAGCGAGCGGCGAGCGCGAATTTGAATCCCAAGTCGATAATTCGGAGCGGTCCGGTGAGCAGCGGACGATAATGCGGATACGGATTCGCGCGGAAGTTCTCGTCCCACGGATTGAAGTAGATGTCCGGCGGCGTCGCAGTCGCCAATGCTTCGCCCATTGTCAGAGCACCTCCCGCTTCTCGGCCGGTTGCGACGAATCCAGATCGCGCACCAACGCAGCACTGACCCGTTTGGCCGTTTCCAGACCGCGCACAAACTCCACTGGATCGGTTTCGCCCGGCTCGAACAACACGCGCTCGAGCGCGAGCGCTTCGAGCTGCCCGAATACGATGCTGATTAAATCGTGAAGGCGGTCTTCGCGATCGCCGGGCCAATCGAGCAGCGCGGCGAGCCCGACGCGAATGCCTTCGCCGAAACGAACGCTCGCAGCGCGGACCGCGTCGTTGAGCGCAGGATCGGTGCGGCTCGCAACCACCAGCTCGAGCCACGCGTAGAAGGTCGGCCCTTTGAACATCGGCCACATCGCGTCGATCACGACGGCCAGGCGATGCTCGCGGCTGCCTGACGGCGGCTCGGCGATCGCGGCGCTCATGTCGGCGAGCCGCAACTCGAATACGTACTCGAGCGCGCTTACGACGAGCTCGTCTTTCCTCGGAAAATGATGCAACTGCGCGCCGCGCGATACTCCCGCGCGAGTGGCAATTTCGGTGGTCGTCGTGCCCGCGTATCCGCGCTCGAAAAGGCACGCTACGGTGGCGTCAAGCAGCCGCCGCCGGGTTTCCGCGCTCCGCTCTTCTTGTAGTGCTGACATTTAATCTTGTGACCTCCGAGAACCCCACTCAGCTAACATACAGGCGTGATTGTTACAAGCAAGCGTGACTGTATTTGGATTTAGGGTTATAGAAGACCGAAAACCTAACCCTTAACCCCTTCCCGAGCGGGAAAGGGAACCAGATTATGGGGAGTAACCCCGTCCGAGCGAGAAGGGGAAACAGGACTACTGGGTCAGCGGCCCTTGAAAACCGGGCGGCGCTTCTCCAGGAAGGCGCGGACGCCTTCGCGATAGTCCTCGCTATCGAAGCATCGCGCGACCATCGTCGAAACCGATTTCGCGTCCCGCTCTTCGCGATCTTTGAGGCTCTCACGAATCGCAAGTTTGGCAGCCGCCATCGTCAGCGGCGCGTTGGTCGCCATTTTGACGACGTAGTCGCGCACGTTCTCCTCGAGCTTCTCGGCATCGACGACGCGGTTGAGGAGGCCCATTTGCAGCGCCTCTTCGGCGTCGAACAGCCGCGCCGACAAGAGAATGTCGCGCGCGTTGGCGGGACCGACGGTGTGCGCGAGCATGTTGACGCCCTCCAGCGGATACGCGAGTCCGAGCCGCGCGGCAGGAACGCCGAAGCGAGTGCCGCGCGCCGCGATTCGGATGTCGCACGCGAGCGCGACCTGCACGCCGCCGCCGATGCATACGCCGGCGATCATCGCGATGACGGGCTTGCGGCAATCGATCAGCGCGGCGATCGCGCTGTTGGGTGCGTCGCGATAGGCACGTGCCTGCGCCGCGTCGGCGCGCATCGCGGGGAACTCCGAGATATCAGCGCCGGCGATAAACGCCTGCGATGTGCCGCCGCGCATGACGATCACGCGAATCGCGTCGTCGCTCGCGAGCTCCGCCACACCTTCCGCAATCCGCTGCCAGGTCCTAAGATTGAGCGCGTTGCGAACCTGGGGCCGGTTGAGCACCAGCCATCCGATCGGCGCCTCGTGCGTGACTATCAACGGATCGACTGCGGTTTCATCCTTCACGGCTGGCGTACCTCTGGCGAGAATTATGACGATAATCGAGCGGGCTTCCAGTGGGGATTTTGAGCACATTTGTGCGCTGGACGAAACTGTCCACGCGGGCGCGCCGCGGCGGCGTTTGATCGGTGACGCATTGGCGCAGGGGCGCGTCGCAGTCGCGCGGGTTGACGAGATGATCCGCGGCTTCGTCATCTTCGACGAAAGTTTCTTCGACCAATTTTTCGTAAGGCTGCTGGTCGTGCATCCTGACTTTCGCCGGAGCGGAATCGCAACTGCTTTGATGCGCGCGGCGGAGATCGATTGTCAGAGTGGTAAGCTGTTTACCTCGACCAACCAGTCGAACATTCCGATGCAGCAACTGTGCGAGCGACTGGGATTTGTGAAAAGCGGCTATGTCGAGAACCTTGATGAGGAAGATCCGGAGATCATCTATGTGAAGATGCTGGCGCCGCTCCCAAGAACCTAACCGCTAACCCCTTCCCTCGAGGGAAGGGGAACCGGATTTTAGTGACCGAGAGCAAAGTCGCGTGCCGCGCGCAACTTTGCGATTGATACNNTGAAACCCACCGCGGGTTTCACTTAAGATAAAGTTCCTTCTAAATCTTCGCGATCACATCTTCGTGCAGTTTCTCGAGGCCGCGGGTTAGGCCTTCTGCGTCGAAGGCGGGCGGCGCGATTACAACTCGCGACACGCCTATGTCGGCCAGGGCCTTCAACTCATCGACGCGCGGGCGGCCCATACATGACAGCTCGACCTTGCTGGGGTCGCGGCCCGCCTCCTTGGCCGCAGAGTTCATCATCGCGAATAGTTCCTTCAGCTTGGGGATTTCCGCGAGGGC
>PMOH01000322.1:19243-21302 GCA_003161515.1 Deltaproteobacteria bacterium | reverse complement strand
GCGATGGCGATTGTGGGTGTTGCGGTGATGCTGGCGATGGCGAGCTGCTCGTCGAAGAAGCCAGCGCCGGTCGGCGATACGAATCCCAACCCGAATCAACTTAACGAAAATGGCACCAACGGGAGCAACAGCTCGCTCGAGGACTGGGAGAAGGGACTCATCCCCGGCAAAGGTGGTCCGCTCAGCGACATTCATTTCGGCTACAACGATTCGACCATCGGGGATCAGGATGGGCCTGTGTTGAAGTCCAACGCGAGCTGGCTCCAGGCGCATCCGCAGACCAAGGTCCAGGTCGAGGGTTATTGCGACGAGCGCGGCTCCGAGGAATACAATATCGCGCTGGGCGCCAAGCGTGCGCAGGCCGGCAAGGATTACCTGGCAACCCTCGGGATCAGCGAGAACAGAATGTCCACGATCAGCTACGGCAAGGAGCTTCCGCTTTGCCAGGACCACGACGAAAGCTGCTGGCAGCAGAACCGGCGCGATCACTTTTCGGTCAGCAAAATTCAGTGAGCGACAAGGATTAGACGAGTGCGAAAAGCCAACTGGATGATGGTCGTCGTTGCCATGCTTGCGGTGGTATTCACGCTTGCCGGATGCGCCGATCAGAACGACATGGAGCAGCTCAACAAGAACGAGTTCGCGCTGCGCGGAATGATCGCGGCCGACCGCCAACAAATCGACGGATTGAAGGCGCAGGTCGCACGGCAGAACGATCAGATCGAGGAACTCGAGCATGGCGCGGGCGCCACCAGCGGCAACGCGTCGGGGGTAAACGATCGCGTCTCCAGCCTCGAAGCCGAGGTCAAGGCGTTGCAAGCCGGCATGGCGGCGGCTCCGGGCGCGATGCCACCGCCGGGCGCGCCGGCCGACAGTGTCGGCCCCGGAACCGCAGTCGCATCTGAACCGCCGGCCGGAGGTCCCCCTCCGCCCGCGACGCCCGCCGAAATCGCGCCGACCTGGCCGGCAGAACTCGATCAGGAAATTGCTGCCGCCGCGACATCGAACGAACCGGGCATCAAGATTTATCGCGAAGGCCTCGACGCGATGAAGGCCGCCAAGTATCCGCTCGCCGTCACCCGGTTCACCAAGCTGCAGCACACGTACCCGAAATCGCCGCTGAGCGAACCCGCCGAATACTTCGCCGCCAACGCGTTGTTCGAGACCGGCGGCTACGATCAGGCGATTTTGCAGTTTAACGATCTCGTGATGCGCTTTCCCAAGGGTAAGTACGCGCCCGCCGCGTTGCTGCGTGAGGCGCAGGCCTTCGTCAAGCTCAACGATCGAATCGACGCGCGCCTGACCTTGCAAAAGCTGGTAGCCGATCACGCGGGAACGCCGGAAGCGGCGTCGGCGGACACGATGATGAAAGATCTCGCGAGCGATTAAGGCGGCCCACGCGCAGCATTGAATGGAAATAATTCGCGACCTCGACGCGCTCGCGCGCCATCCTTATCCGGTCACCGCGATCGGAAATTTCGACGGCGTCCACCTCGGGCATCGCGCGATTTTGAAGGCGGCGATCGATCGCGCCCGCGCCGCCGGCGGCACTGCGTTCGCTCTGACGTTCGATCCGCTGCCCGCCAAGCTACTGTTCCCGGCCCGCGCGCCGCGATTGATCCTCACGCCCGACGACAAGCTCGAACTGCTGCGGATGTCGGGAATCGACGGCGTGATCGTCATCAACTTCACCCTTGACCTGAGCATGATCCCGCCGCGCGACTTCGTCCGCGACTACCTGCGAGGAAAAATCGGCGTGCGCGAAGTCGTCGTCGGTCACAGCGTCAGCTTCGGCCACAATCGCGCGGGCAACGCGAACGTGATGGTCGAGCTCGGGCGCGAGCTCGGCTTCGAGACTGACGTGATCGGGCCGGTGAAGGTGGACGGCATCGAAGTCAGCTCAACCAAAGTGCGCGAGGCGATCGCGACCGGCGACATGCATCGCGCGTCGCGGCTGCTCGGCCGCTACCACTTACTGAGCGGCCCGGTCGTGCGCGGTCGCGAGCGCGGCCGGACCATCGGATTTCCCACCGCGAATCTCGCCAGCGAAACCGAATGC
>PMOH01000322.1:0-19228 GCA_003161515.1 Deltaproteobacteria bacterium | reverse complement strand
TTCGCCGAGAGCGCCCGCTCGATCGAGGCGCACATCTTCGACTTCAATCGCGACATCTACGGAAAAAGAATCAAGCTGGAACTGGTAGAACGAATCCGTCCCGAAAAAAAATTCGACACCCCCGAATCTTTAAAAGCCCAAATCGCCGAAGACCTGAAAAAAGCCCGCGAAATCCTCTCGCTTGTGTCATCCTGACGAAGCGAGCAACGCGAGCGGTAGGACATGGCTTCTGGCCTCCGGACAGCTTCGCGTTTTGTGTCATCCTGACGACGGGAGCGTTAGCGACGGGAGGAATGGACCTCGGACAGCTTCGCGCAAGCGAAGCCGGTTCCGGTCTCTGAAATCGCGCAGCGCTCCTTTGCGCAACGCGCGACGCCACTACCCAATCTTCCCCGCCGGCTCCACCCACTCCCGCGCAATCCGCTCGATCCATCCACCAATCTGCGCCTCATCCTCCGGCGGACTACTGAGCATCACCAACTCATCCACGCCCGCCGCACTATACTTCTTTAGATCGTCAGCCCTGATCTTCTTGGTATAAGGACACGCGATGATCTCGACCTCGCCCGCATCACGCCCATTAGCCTTCAGCATCGCGCGCAACTTATCCGCCAGCGGCTTCGCGTCATCAGGTCCGACATTGAAACCAAACCATCCGTCGCCGATGTCCGCCGTACGCTTCAACGCAGGCTCGCTTTCCCCGCCAAAAATTATCGGCAGCTTCCCTCCGCGCCCCGGCTTCGGAAAACTCTTCGCCGCATCGAAATTCACGAACTCGCCATGGAACGACGCCGCGTCATCCGACCACAGCCGCCGCATCACTTCGATATACTCGCGCGTCCGCTGCGCGCGCCGCTCGAACGGAATCCCGAGCGCCGCGAATTCTTCCGCCGACCATCCGATTCCCACGCCCAGCGCGAATCGCCCGCCCGACAACCGGTCCAGGCTCGCGACTTCTTTCGCCAACACCACCGGATTGTGCTCCGGCACCAGGCAAATTCCCGTCGCCAGCCGAATCGTTTTAGTGACAGCCCCCGCAAATGTCAGCGTGATAAACGGATCGAGCCAGTCCGCGCCGCCTGGCAGCGGAAACTCACCGCTCTCCGCGTAGGGATACTTCGAGTCCTGGCGATCGAACAGCACCACGTGCTCGCCGACCCACAACGTCGAAATTCCTCGACGCTCAGCCTCAGTCGCCGTCTTCAGAATCGATCCAGGACGCGCGCCCGTCCCGATTCCCAGCGCGAACAACCCAACTTTCATTTTTTCAGTTCTTCACTGACCAGCGCCCGAGCCGCTCGCACCCGCTGCAACCGCCGGCGCCTTCACGAACTTGAGCATGAAGCGGTCAGTCTCGCCGCGATGCTTAAACACGTTCCAGGTGCGATCGTCCTCCGGATGCCGCAGCGCACTCGACGCGCCGTGCAGCCTGAAGCCGGCCTTCTCGATATCCTTGACCAGAAAATCCTCATCGATTCGATGGAGCGTCGTAGTCTGCGTGTCGCCCGCGCCCGGCTTGGCGCTGTGATCGACGATCCCGTAAATTCCGCCCGGCTTGAGCGCCTTGAACACGGCCGCATTCACGTTGTCACGATTCAATTTGAACCCGACCATGTCGTGGTAGTTGAGATGAATAATAACGGCGTCGAGCGAATCCGGCGGCACCGGCAGCAAGTCGGGCGCGTCGAACGGTTTGCTGATCTTGACGACGTTCTTGAGCGCAGGCTCCTTGAGCCGTTCGTTCCACTCATCCCCTATTTTTTTGAACTGCTCGGGGAAGGGACCGTTTTGCGAATAAACCGTGCCAGTCGGTCCGACGATTCGCGCGTACAACTCGGTCATGTATCCGCCTCCGGCGAAAATATCGGCGATCTTCATGCCGGGCTTGATTTCGTAAAACGCCATGATCTGATCGGGCCGGCGTCCCGCGTCGAGCGCCTTGTCGCCGGCGGGCCGATCGGGCGCGTTGATCGCGTCGGTAACTTCCTTGGGGATCTGCGAGGCAGGAATCGGTGCGCTCTCAGCCGTGCTAGTAGCGACCGGCTGCATCTGCGCCCCCGCCGGCAAGCACGTCCCCACAAATCCCGCGAATGCGATCAAAGTTGACAAGACCAGCCGGTGGGTTCTGATGCGCATTCCAGTAGTCATTGCAATTCTCCGCCAAGCATTAGGATGCAGTTCCATAACCGACAGCTAACACACCGCTCCCAAACTGAGCAACGCACTTCTCTCTGACCGAACCCAAAAAGAACCTGAGAGCAAAAGGGCGTCCTCGCCATTTTGCGATTAATACTGGGTGCAGGGGTCACCCCTGCCCAAGGAGGCGCGGAACCCACGGCGGGTTCCGCATTTAATAAAGTGATTTACCCTTCCCCTAACGCGACGCAGTCGCCGCTGCGCCCGCGGACGCCGGCAGGCTCACGTCGGCGTGCGCCCACGCCTTCTTGAGTCGAGCATCGACGCTCGCGGCCTCATCCGAAGCATTGCGCGCGCGAAGACAGATCGCGAGTCCGTTGAGCGACCATCCATTTTCCGGGTACTGCTTCAGGTCGTCGCGAAAGACTTGCTCCGCATCGGCGTTGTTGCCAGCCGCCAGCAACTCCATGCCGAGCATTTCACGTACCGGAAAGTACCACGCTGGTGGCTCTTCGTAATTGAGCGCGTCCTGGATCGCAACCGCATCCTTCAAATTCTTGATCGCGTCATCATGATGGCCTTGCGCGAAGGCGATTTCGCCCGCGAGCGTTGCCGAGGCCATTGCGAGTAACCGATTCGCCGAATTGAAACCCACTATTCGATCCGGCGGCGTCGCCGCTACGATCTGATCGAGCTTTTTCTTTTCAGCAAGCGCATCGTCGGGACGATTTTTCGTCGCGAACGCGAGGCCGCGCGCATAATGCCAGATCGCAGTCGTGTATTTCAGATCCGCGGGCGGCGCCTTCTCTTTGAGGATCGCGTCCCACTTGCCGAAGCGCGCCTCGGTGAAATATCGCGTCGGCGACATCACTTCCATCGGCGGCATCTGGCGGACCGCGTCGAGCGGCACCGCGTCGTCGAGTTCGCGCGCGGCTTTGAACGCGCCGCGGCTGTTGCCCTCCATCATGTACGACGCCCACAGGAATTGAATGTTGTGCGGCACGTACATCGTCGGATAGATGCCCTTGGGATTGCGCTCGCGCAGGTAAATCTTGTCGGCCTTGATCGCAGCCTCGTTGGCAGTGGCCGACGCGTCGTAATCCCCGATGCGATAGTAGATGTGCGCGGGCATGTGCACGATATGGCCGGCGGCGGGCGCCAGCTTTGGGAGCCGATGAGCACTTTCGAGCGCGCATCCCGGGTCGGACGACGCTTCGACCGCGTGGATATAGTAGTGATTGGCGCCGAGATGGTCGGGGTACTTCGCGATGACCCCTTCGAGCGTCGCCACGACCTCCGGCGTCCCGTCCGCCGGCTTGCCGTCGAGCGTCCACAGTCCCCACGGATGCAAGTCCATCATCGATTCGGCGAACAGCGCGCCCGCGTCGGGATCGTCTGGATTGTCATGCGCAACTTTGCGCATCGCGTTCGCATAGGCGAGCTGCAGCGCGTCATTCATCTTGCCGTCGGGCGCGTACCGCAGTGCGAGCGCGTCGATATATTCGCGCTCGGGCGCACTGGCATTCGCTTCGAGTGATTTGGCCTTGAGGATCGCCGCGTACGCCATTTTGCCGCGATCGATGTCTTCGGGCTGATTGATATTCGGTCCAAGCGAAAGCGCGATCCCCCAATAAGCCATCGCAAGGTTCGGATCGAGCTGCGCGGCTTGCCTGAACGAGTCGGCCGCCTCGTCGTGATTGAAGGCGTAAACCAACGTCAGACCCTGGTCGAAGAAATGCTGCGCGAGAATGGAATTAGTTTTCGTAGTAACCGGATGGTGCAAGCCGCCGAGCCCGTCGAAGATCGGCTCATGCACCGAATCAATCGACGCCTGCAAATCGTTCGTGTCGGCATGCCCAGGATTGGCAAGTCCAAGACAGAGCAGCACGGTCGCGACTGTGAGAATGAATCGATTCATCGCGCTCTAATCGTAGAGACGCGACCGTCACCAAATCAACGGCAATAAACGGCGCTTCACCTTGCCCTGATACTCTGAATAGCCCGCAAGATTCTTGGCCAAGAATTTTTCTTCATCCAGCAGGCGCGCGACCAGTACTACCACCATCGGAACGATCGCGAGCAATCCCCAGAACGAGCCGAGCGCGAGCGGCACTCCTATCAGCATCACCAGCGCGCCGATGTACATTGGATGGCGCACGAGCGCGTACGGCCCTGTCGCGATCACTTTCTGATCGGCGCCGATTTCGATCGTTCCGGAGGCGAAGGTGTTTTCCTTGAATACGAGAAATACGAGGTAGAATCCGAGCACGATCAGGAAATCGCCAAGCGCGATCAAAGATAGCGGCACGGTGGACCACGCGAAACGATGGTCGAGTACTGACAGTACAAAAATCGCGATGAATACTATCGCGGCGATGGCCTGGATGATGTTCTGGCTCCGCTCCTGCTCGGCGCCAACGCCCGCTTTTACCCGCCGCTCAAGCAGTTTGGGATCATTTTTCATCAGGTAGAGAGTGACCGCGAGCGTGCACGCGAAAAAAATCGCGACCATAATCCAAGCTTGCCAGTAATCGAGCGTCCACGCGGGCAGGAAAATTGTCAGCCCGAGCACGATTGCAAGCTGGAGCATTCCAGCGAATGCTTTGATGTTCAGTTGGTTCATCGCTCACGCCGCATGACTTCTGTTTGAACGCGCCGATAGAGTCGTGCGCTTCGAATTGACAACGCCGAGCTCAGCTTTGCGCGCGCGCCATCGTTCCAGCATCGCGGGCAGCTCGGTCTGGATAAACTCGAAGAACGCGAGCGTCTCGGCAATTCGCGCGCCCGCCGGGGTTGCGCGACCGACGACCTCGATTCCCTCGCGCAGGCTACGCTCGCATCGATCGAGCACCTGGTCTTTGTGGGCCATCGCCTCGTACCAGGTCTCGCTATGGACCCGGTAATGCTCGCGACGCGACCCGGGCTCCGCTTCGCGGCTACACAGGTTGACCTGGACCAGGTAGGAGACCGCGCCGGAAATCGCAGCGGGACTGACGTGCAGCATTGCTGCCAATTCAGCCGCGGTAACCCGCCCCGAATCGGTCGCGAGCAGGGCCGCGAAGACGCGCGCGGGCATCCGGGGGAATCCCGACTCGGTGAGGACAGACGCAAAACGCTCGATGAATGCGGCTCGGGGCTTGTCGCGATTAAGAAATTTCACAATATTATGAAGATACTGCAGATTACGAAATTCTGTCAAACGTAGATGGAGCTCGAGCATCGCACACCGCGCTTGATCCGTGATTGGAGTGCGTCGGCTGGCGTTCAGAAAGATCCGGGGTCCCTCGGCTTCGCTCGGGATGACACGAGGAGCTCGGGATGACACAAGGACGGAATGACACAGGAAAAAAGAACCTCAGAGCAAAAGGGCGTCCTCGCCATTTTGCGATTAGTACTTTTCACTTTTCACTGGGTGCAGGGGTCNNCCACCGCGGGTTTCACATTAGATGAAGTGGCCCGCCCTTCCCTACTCATCCTTGACGCGGCAAGATTGACGATGCGGTCGCGCGGCCGCTTGCAATGAATCCAGAGACACAATCGAATTCCTCGGATATCACGCCCGGCTTTGGCGGGTTGCGGGTCGTTGCGTTCGAGAGTCGGATGGCGGCTGAGGTCGCTACGATGATCGAGCGGCGCGGCGGGGTCGCGATTATCGCGCCTGCGATGCGCGAGGTGCCGCTCGAGGACAATCACGCGGCGCTGGATTTCGCGGAGCACCTGCTCGGCGGAGAGTTCGACGTGGTCATTTTCATGACCGGCGTCGGTACGCGCGCGCTGTTCGCCGCGATGGAGACGCGGCATCAGCGCGCCGCGCTGATATCGGCGCTGGCGGCGATTGTGACCGTGGCACGCGGGCCGAAACCAATTCGTGCGATGCGCGAGCTCGGGTTCGAGCCGTCGATCGTCGTGCCGGAGCCAAACACCTGGCGCGAAGTGCTCAGCGCGCTCGCATCGCAGGTCGAACTCAAGGGCAAGCGCGTCGCAGTGCAGGAATACGGCGTCTCCAATCACGAATTGACTGCGGGGCTGGAGGCGCGCGGCGCTCGCGTCACGATCGTTCCGGTCTATCGATGGACACTGCCGGCCGATCGCGCGCCGCTGCGCGCGGCTTTGAATGCGATCGCGGCGGGCGGCGCAGACGTCGCTATTTTTACCAGCTCGAACCAGGTCACCAACGTAATCCAGCTCGCGGAGGCCGAAGGAATCGGCGATAGCGTCAAACGCGGTTTCGCGCGGATGGCGATTGGCTCGATCGGGCCGGTCTGCTCGGAGCAAATTCGCGCTTACGGGTTGAGCGTCGATTTCGAGCCCGAGCATTCGAAGCTCGGCCACCTGGTCAAAGAGGCGGCGGCGCAGGCGGCTTCGATTCTAGTTGCCAAACGCGCAGCCGCTGGTCGAATAGAAGTGGTAGCGTCGCCAAATCCGTTGCGCGCTGCGATTTCGAACGCGCCGCGATCGGCGCTGGCCGATCATCCGATGATGAAGGCGTGCCGGCGCGAGGCGACACCGTACACTCCGATCTGGCTGATGCGTCAGGCGGGACGCTACATGCCGGAATATCGGCGGGTTCGCGAGCAGTACGACTTTCTCGAGATGTGCAAGCGGCCCGAGCTGTCGGCCGAGGTCACGGTCACCGCGGTCGAGCGGCTCAAAGTCGATGCGGCGATCATTTTCGCGGACATACTGTTGCCGTTGATCCCGATGGAAGTCGGATTACATTTCGAAAAAGGCGATGGGCCGGTGATCGATCGACCGATTCGCACCGAGGCCGACCTGGAGCGGATACCTGACATCGATGTAGCGGCGCTCGGCTTTGTCGGCGAAGCGATCAGGTTGGTGCATCGCGCGATTGGAACGACCACTCCGCTGATCGGATTCGCCGGCGCGCCGTTCACGCTGGCGTCGTACCTGATCGAAGGCGGCTCGTCGCGGCAATACCAGGCGACCAAAACTTTCATGTACACGCAGCCCGAGACGTGGCATCGCCTGATGGAGCTGCTGGCGCGCGTCACCGCGGATTACCTGAAGATGCAAATCGCGGCGGGCGCGGACATCGTGCAGATTTTTGACAGTTGGGTCGGCAGCCTCGGCCCCGACGACTATCGACGTTTCGTGCTGCCGCATATGGCGTCGGTGATCGCGGCGATTCCCGCCGACGTGCCGGTAATCCATTTCGGGACGGTGACGGGAAACCTGCTCGAACTGATGCGCGAGGCGGGCGGCGACGTGATCGGGCTCGACTGGCGCGTCGATCTCGCCGAGGCGTGGGCGCGCCTCAACTATAGTGTCGGAGTGCAGGGCAATCTGGATCCGATTGCGCTGTTCGCCGATGTTTCCGAAATCCGCGCGCGCGCTCGCGCGATCCTCGATCAGGCGGGCGGACGTCCCGGCCACATTTTCAATCTTGGCCATGGAATTCTTCCCGAGACGCCGGTCGATCACGCGATCGCGCTGATCGACGCGGTACATGAGATGAGCGCGCGCTGACGCGATGGCCGCGAAGGCAAAATGCGACGCGGTGTTGATGATCGGATTCGGCGGACCCACGCGCGCCGACGAAGTGCGGCCGTTCCTCGACAACGTTTTGCGCGGACGGCCGATTCCGCACGAGCGCTACGAGGAAGTCGTGCATCATTATGATCTGCTCGGCGGACGATCGCCCTACAACGATCTCACGATGCGGCAAGCGGCGGCACTGCGCGCTGAATTGGAGAAAAAGGGGGCGCAAATTTCGGTCACGGTCGGGATGCGCAACTGGAAACCGTACGTCGCCGACGCGGTGCGGGCGCTCGCCGACGGTGGTGCGCGGCGCGTTCTCGGATTCATCATGGCGGCGCATCGCAGCGAGGCGAGCTTCGAGCGCTACCAGGCGACCGTCGATGATGCGCGCGTGCAACTGGGAGAGGCGGCGCCGGAGATCGTGTATCCGCAGCCGTGGCATGATCATCCGCTGTTGACGACGGCGGTGGCGTCGCGCGCGCGCGAGGCGTACTCGAGGCTGGAGTTCCCGGAGCGGCGACGCGCGCGGCTGATTTTCACCGCGCACAGTATTCCTGTTGCGATGGCCAATGCGGGGCCGTACGTCGAGCAGCTTACGCAGTCGGCGCGAATCGTGGCGGCGGAGCTTGGCGTCGACACGTGGCAGTTCGCGTATCAAAGCCGCAGCGGCAATCCGCGCGACGCGTGGCTCGAACCCGACATCAAGGACACGCTCCGGAGCCTCGACGCGAAGTCGGCGGTGGTCGTGCCGATCGGTTTTTTGTGCGATCACGTCGAGGTGCTGTACGATCTCGATATCGAGGCGGCGCAAGTCGCGCGCGCCGCGGGCATCAGGATGGAACGCGCGCCGACGGTCGGCGACCATCCGCTGTTTATCGAGATGATGGCGTCGATTGTCGCGGCGCACGCGCGCTGATCGACGATTCGAGGGAGGCCTGCAAACGGGCACCGACCCACAAATCAAGCGGGTTGCGGTAATCGGCGGCGGAATCACCGGACTCGCGGCCGCGTATCGGTTGCGGGAACTGGCGGCCGCGCGCGAATTTCCGCTCGAGGTGAATTTGCTCGAGCGCGACGCGCTATGCGGCGGAGCGCTGGAAACGATTCGGCGCGACGGATTTGTAATCGAGACCGGCGCGGATTCGTTTATTTCAGAGAAACGTGCGTGCGCCGAGCTGGCGGCTCGGATCGGACTCGACGCTGAATTAATTCCGACGCGCGAGATTTACCGCAAGACGTACGTCGTGCGCGCGGGGCGGCTGGTCGAAATACCGGCGGGATTTTCGCTGCTGGCGCCGACGCATCTCGGGCCGGTTTTTCGAAGTCCACTTTTTTCGCCGCTCGGAAAATTGCGGATCGCGCTGGAACCGTTCATCGCAGCGCGGACAATCGACCAGGATGAGAGTCTCGATTCGTTCGTGACGCGACGNNGATCCGAAGCGGCTCAGCATGACGGCGACGATGCCGCGCTTCGTTGAGATGGAACGTCGGCACGGAAGTGTCATCAAAGGGATGCTCGCGGCGGAGAGTGCGCAGGCATCAAGAAATTCTGAAATAAGCGGCGCGCGATGGAGCATGTTCCAGAGTTTCAAGAATGGAATGGCGACACTGCCCGAGACGCTCGTTGCGCGGCTGGGCGGTTCGATTCGCAAGAGCGCGGAAGTTGTGGCGATGTCGCGGAACGGAGATGCGTGGCGGCTCGCGACCAGCGGTGGCGACGCGATCGATGCCGACGCGGTGATCTGCGCAGCACCGGCGTATGCGGCCTCGCGGATGGTGGCGACGTTGTCGCCGGCGGCGGCGAAGATGCTCGGTGCGATCAGCTATGCGTCGGCGGCGACGGTCAACCTGACGTTTCGCGAGAGCGACTTCGACCCGTCACCGCGCGCGTTCGGCTTCGTGGTGCCTGCGGCCGAGCGTCGGCGAATAATCGCGGGCAGCTTTTCGAGCTTCAAGTTCGAAGGACGCGCGCCGGCCGGCGCAATCCTGGCGCGCGCGTTCGTCGGCGGCGAGATGAGCCGCGAAATGATGACTCTCAGCGACACAGAGATTGTCGCCGCGGTGCGCGACGAGTTTCGCGCGCTGCTCGGAGTCAGCGCGGCGCCGGGATTTACCGAAGTCAGGCGATGGCCCGACTCGATGCCGCAGTACGAAGTCGGGCATCTCGCGCGAGTCGCGGAGATCGAGCGCGCCGTCGCAACAATACCGGCATTCGCGATAGCGGGCGCGGCGTATCGCGGTGTCGGGATTCCCGATTGCATTCGAAGCGGCGAAGATGCGGCGGACGCGACCTTCGCGAAACTCTCGGCGCCAAAATGAGTGCCGAGGCGTCCAGCGGAAGCGCATCGCATTGGCCGCGCGTGATCGCGCACGCGGACATGGACGCGTTCTACGCATCGGTCGAAATCCTCGACAACCCATCGCTGCGCGGCCTGCCGGTGATTGTCGGCGGGCGGAGCGCGCGCGGCGTCGTCACCTCGGCGTCGTACGAGGCGCGCAAATTCGGCGTTCGCTCCGCGATGCCCACCGGGCAGGCGCGCAAACTGTGCCCGCAGGCGATTTTTGTGCCGGGCCGAATGAATCGTTACGTGGAAATCTCGCGAGTCGTGATGCGCGTGTTCGAGAGCTTCAGTCCAGTGGTCGAACCGCTCTCGCTCGACGAGGCGTTTATCGATCTCACCGGCACCGAGCGCCTGCTCGGGGCGCCGCTCGACGCCGCGCGCGATCTCAAGCGCCGCGTGCTCGAAACAACCGGCCTGGTCGTCTCGGTGGGCGTCGCGCCGACCAAGATGGCGGCGAAAATTCTGAGCGACATGTCGAAGCCGGATGGGTTGCTGCTGGTGGCGCCGGAAAAATTGCACGAAATGCTGACGCCGCTGCCGGTCGAAAGACTGTGGGGTGTCGGACGTGTGACGCTCGCGCGGATGCATGAATGCGGAATCAAAACGGTCGGCGACCTCGCGCGGCGCGACCCGATCGAATTGAAGGCAATGTTCGGATCGATGGGACCGCATTTGCACGAACTGGCGTTGGGCAACGACTCGCGCCCGGTGATCGCCGACTGGCAGCGCAAGTCGTACGGCGAGGAAAATACTTTCGCGCACGACCTGGCGCTCGACTCGATCGAATTGCGGCGCGTGCTGATCGCGCATGGCGACGCGATCGCGCGGCGGCTACGCGCTGACGGGGTGCGCGCGCGGACGATTACGCTCAAGCTGAAAATTGCGCGTCCGCTCGGCGGCGGGCGCTATCCACTGATCACGCGCAGCTTTTCACTCGACGGGACGACCAACGACGGTCCGGAGATTTCGCGGGTCGCGACGCAGTTGTTGGCGAAGGTCGGCGGGAAGGAAAAGATTCGGCTGGCCGGCGTGCAAGTACATCAACTGGAGCGCGCGGACACTTCGCAGCTCGGGCTGTTCGAGTCGGCGCCAGTTGAGGATCGCAAGCGCGACCGGCTTAATCGTGCGCTGGATTCGGTGGCGAAGAAATTCGGCGACGAGGCGGTCACGCGAGGACTGGCGCGTGCAGAGCGCGCTGCGCCGACGCGGCGGATCAAATGATGCGCTTCAGCGGCGCGGTCGTGACGTCGCGTCGGGCATGCCGGTCGGCAGGCCGTCGATGCTGCGCAGGTTATGCTTCTGCCAGTACTCCTCTTTCGCCTGCTCTCCTTTTTTGATCCAGTACTTTTCGAGCGTGTCGCGCGGCTCCATCGCGCGCATCCGCGGCACCGCGTAGCCGCATGAAGTCATCGCGGATTCGACGCGAATCTCCATCACCTGCCGCACGCCGGGAAGTTTCGGGAAGTTGGCGATGAGCTCAGGCCATCGATTGTCACTCGGTTGAATCACTGCGCCGCGGCCGTAGATGCGCGCTATCTCGGCGTTATTGTCGAACGAGCAGAACATTATCGTGATGCGGCCGTCGCTTCGCAGATGCGCCGCAGTTTCGTTGCCGCTGCCGGTGAGATCCAGGTAGGCGACGCGTCTTTCGTCCAGCACGCGGAAGGTGTCCATGCCCTTGGGCGACAAGTTGATGCGAGCGTTCACTGCGGCGGTCGCAACGAAGAACACGGGTTGCGCGCGGATGAATTCGGTCAATTCCGGAGTCAGCTGGTCGAAGAATTTGGACATCGCCGTTTCCTTCCTGAATCGTGGCTTGCAAAGATTGATTAACTATAGTTAATATCTTGCCTGATGCAAGCAGTTGGACAAGGACGCGACCCGATTTTTCGCGCGATCGAGGCGATGACGGCGCTGGCGGAAATTTTCGAGCGGCGGCGCGAGGTGCTGGCGCGCGACGCGGGAATCACAATCGAGCAATGGCGCGTGCTCGAAGAAATTTCGACCGAGCATTTCATTCCGTCGATGTTCGCGCGCAGCCGCGACAGCTCGGCGGCGGCGGTATCCAAAATATTGCGCCAACTGCTCGACAGTGGGCTGGTCTCGGCTGCGATTGGGCGCGACGACCGCAGGAATCGGAGTTACAAGTTGACCGCGAAGGGACATCGAACGCTGGCGGAAGTGCGCGCGGCGCGGCAGGCGGCGATCGAAGCTGTGTGGACCGGATTTTCGCGCGATGAGCTCGCCTCGTTCAGCACGTTCGCGGGTAAGCTGTCCGATCGGATCGAACGATATTCACGCGGGAAGAATGGACGGCGGGCGGCGGCGGTTTGAGTAATCGGAATTTCGAAATAAAATCGTTACGCCGCCGACGCGGCGGGAGTTGAAGACGCAATGGCCGCAAAAACCTTGTTCGAAAAAATCTGGGAAGAGCATGTCGTCCGCGAAAAGCAGCATGAGCCTTCCCTGCTCTACATCGACCTGCACCTGGTGCATGAAGTCACGTCGCCGCAGGCGTTCGAGGGCCTGCGGCATTCGGGGCGCAAGGTGCGCGCGCCGCATCGGACGTACGCGACGCAGGATCACAACGTGCCGACGACCGATCGCAGCAAGCCTATTACCGACGCCGATTCGAAACTCCAGATCGAGACGTTGCGGCGCAACTGCGCCGAGTTCGGGCTCCGGCTGTTCGATATCGGATCGCGCGAGCAGGGAATCGTGCACGTCATCGGGCCGGAGCTTGGACTCACGCAGCCGGGGATGACGATCGTTTGCGGCGATAGTCATACCGCGACGCATGGCGCGTTCGGCGCGCTCGCGTTCGGGATCGGCACCAGCGAAGTCGAGCACGTGCTGGCGACGCAATGCCTGTGGGAAGAGCGGCCGCAGACGTTTGAGATTCGCGTCGATGGAAAACTCGGGACCGGAGTCGGCGCCAAGGATTTGATTCTCGGCATCATCGGCAGGATCAAGACCAACGGCGCGACCGGGCATGTGATCGAGTATCGCGGCGCCGCGGTCGAGTCGCTCTCGATGGAAGAGCGGATGACGGTTTGCAACATGTCGATTGAAGGCGGCGCGCGCGCCGGGATGGTCGCGGCGGACAAGACTACCGTCGAGTATTTGCGCGGTCGGCGTTATGTCCCGACGGGCAAGGAGTTCGACACGCTCGCGTCGCGATGGCTCGAATGCCGCAGCGACGACGGCGCGAAATTTGATCGCAGCGTGGTGTTCGACGCGGCGACGTTCGCGCCGCAGGTGACGTGGGGGACAAATCCCGGGATGGTCACCGACGTGCGCGGCAGCGTGCCGAATCCCGCGGAGATCGGCGACAAGGAACAGCGCGAGACGGTCGAGCGCGCGCTCACTTATATGGCGCTGCGCCCGGGGACGCGCATCGAGGACATCAAGATCGATCGCGTGTTTATCGGATCGTGCACTAACTCGCGGCTGAGCGATCTCAAGTCGGCCGCCGGTATCGTCAAGGGACACAAAGTTGCGCCGACCGTGCATGCGATGGTGGTGCCAGGCTCGCAGGAAGTGAAGGCCGAGGCCGAGAGTCTTGGGCTCGACAGAATTTTCACGGAAGCCGGCTTCGAATGGCGCGAGTCGGGATGCAGCATGTGCCTGGCGATGAATCCCGATGTGCTGCAGCCGGGCGAGCGATGCGCCAGCACCTCGAATCGCAACTTCGAGGGGCGTCAAGGCAAAGGCGGGCGGACGCATCTGGTGAGTCCGGCGATGGCGGCGGCGGCGGCGATTGCGGGGCACTTTGTCGATGTGCGGGAGTGGCAGGGGTGACCCCTGCACCCAGTATTTATTCTTAGGAGATAGCTATGCAGAAGTTTAAAAATTTTACTGGGATGGTTGCGCCACTTGATCGGGCTAATGTCGATACGGATCAGATTATTCCGAAGCAGTTTCTTAAGGCTGTGGTCAGGACGGGGCTTAAGGCTGGGTTGTTTATTGATTGGCGGCGAAATCCGGACGGCAGCGAGAATAAGGATTTCGTGCTGAACAAGCCGCGCTACCAGGGCGCGTCGATTCTGGTTGCGCGCAATAATTTCGGATGCGGCAGTTCGCGCGAGCATGCGGTGTGGGCGCTCGACGACGCGGGCTTCCGCGCGGCGATCGCGCCTGAGTTCGCCGATATCTTTCACAACAACTGTATGAAGAACGGTTTTCTGCCGGTGACGCTGAAAGCCGACGAGGTCGATCATATTTTTCGCGCGGCCGGCGACTACGAGGCGTACCGGCTTTCGATCGATCTGGAAAAACAGACGGTGTCCGACGATTTCGGCTGGACTGCGCATTTCGAGATCGAGCCGCATCAGAAGAAATGCCTGCTCGAAGGTCTCGACGACATCGCGCTGACGCTCGCGCACGAGGATCGGATTCGCGAGTATGAGAAGAAGCATCCGCTGCCGCATCGCTTCGAGTAGAGTAAGGGAACCTAACCCCTAACCCCTTTTTCGGGCCCTCGAGGGAAGGGGAACAATCGCATGGGGGACGGGTCGATCGAGGTGACTCTGATGAGAACACTCTTTTCGATGATAGTAGTTGTGATGTTTTCGGTCGCGTTGGCGGGGTGCTGGTTTTATACGAGGCCCGACGCGACAGCGACCGGCTGTCAGAAGACGACCTACGGCGTCGTGACCGCTACGACCACCAGTGAGAACTGTCCGCCAGACGCCGGATCTTCGCCGCCACCTTCAATCGCGCCGCCGATTCCACCGCCTGCGACGCCGTGATTTGTGCGTCGATGCGGTAAAGTCGCGCACGTGATTTTGCCAACGACAATCACTGCAGCCGCCGAGCACGATCGGATGCGGCTGGACGTGTTCGTTTCGATGCGGCTGGCGCCGGAGTACTCGCGCTCGCAAGTGGCACGGATGATCAAGGCGGGACTGGTGACGGTGAACGGCGCGGCCGCGCGCGCGTCGAGCGGAGTGCGGACGGGCGATCGGGTTGACGTCGCCGCGATTCCCGCCGGCGCGCTGAGCGATCCTTCGATCTATAAGGAAGGGGACGCGCCGGAAATTTCAGTAATTTTCGACGACGACGAAATAATCGTGGTGAACAAGCCCGCGGGCATGACGGTGCATCCCGCGCCCGGGCATCCCAACGGCACGCTGGTCGATGCGCTGCTGGCGCGATTTCCCGAACTGGCTGCGATGGCCGAGCCCGACGGCGTGCTGCGTCCGGGAATTGTGCATCGCCTGGACAAGGATACGTCGGGGGTGATGGTCGTCGCGCGGACGCCGTTTTCGCGCACCGCGCTTTCGCGGCAGTTCAAGGATCGCAGCGTCAAAAAAACTTACCTCGCGATCGTCAAGGGCAAGGTCGCGCGCGACCGCGTGACGATCGAGCGGCCCGTCGGACGGCATCCGGTGGAACGCAAGCGGATGTCGGTGCGATCGAATGCGCCGCGCGACGCCGTCAGCCATATCACGGTGCTCGCGCGCTTCGACCCCGCAGACGGCGATGAAGCTGGCGCGTCGCTGGTGCGGGTGAAGCCGGAGACTGGCAGGATGCATCAGATTCGCGTGCATCTCGCGTCGATTGGTTATCCTTGTCTTGGCGATCCTTTGTATGGCGGCAAATCGGCAGCCGGTGGATTGTTTCACCGACAGGCGCTGCATGCGCTGGCGCTTTCTCTGACGCATCCGCGATCCGGCGCGCGGCTCGAGTTCGTCGCACCGCTGCCGACGGATTTTGTCGAATTTCTCGCGACGAAGTTGTTTGCGTCGGACGCGCGCGAGCTTCGCCGCTGGATCGAGCTCAGTTGACGGTTGAGGTTCATGACGCCTCTGATATCATGATATCAGAGGCGACGAATTCCAATGGCGCAGCTGGTTGTTAGAAATCTTGAAGAGGGCGTAAAGGCTCGACTCCAACAGCAGGCGAGTCGTCACGGCCATAGCATGGAAGAGGAAGTGCGCGACATTCTTCGCAATGCAGTGAAGCCCGAAAGCCGCACCGCCGTGGCATTGGGCAGCCGCATTCGAAGCCGCTTTGCGCGTATCGTTCTTCGAGAGGATATCCCTGAACTTCGCGGGCATAAGCCGCGGCCAGCAATCTTCAAGAAGTGATCGTTCTCGACACCAACGTTCTCTCTGCGTTGATGCAACGCGAGGCCGATCCAGCAGTCGTTGCGTGGCTCGACTTGCAGCCTTCGGAGTCTGTCTGGACTACTGCGGTGACCGTGTTCGAGATTCGCTTTGGGCTGGAGTTGCTCGCGCCCGGACGCCGCAAGCGGCAGCTCGAGGACGCGTTCAGTCGCGCGCTCGATGAAGACTTCCAGGGACGAATTCTCGTTTTCGACGCCGAGGCAGCCGAGGAAGCGGCGAGTCGCGCGGCGGAGCGGCGAGCAGTTGGAAAGACGGTCGACTTCCGCGACATCGAAATCGCCGGCATCGTTTCCGCGAGGCGGGCGACGCTCGCTACTCGTAACTCCCGTCACTTCATGGATCTTGGCATCGAGCTGGTTGACCCCTGGGCACGCCGGTAAAGCGTCGCGACTGACGTTGGACGAGCGTCCGCTGTTCGCTAAAAATAACGGGCATGCTAACCGTTGCATTGCTGTTCTGCTCGAACACTTTCATGACGATTGCGTGGTACGGACATTTGCGGTTCCGGGATCGGCCGCTGATGTTGGTGATCGTTGTGAGCTGGCTGATCGCGTTTGCGGAATATTGTTTTCAGGTTCCCGCGAACCGGATTGGCTACGGAGAATTCACCGCCTACCAGCTCAAGATCATCCAGGAGATCATAACGCTGATAGTCTTTGCGATCTTCGCCTTCCTTTATCTGGGAGAAGTGCCGCGATGGAACTACGTCGGATCGTTCGTATGCATCCTCGGCGCAGTCGGATTCGCGTTCTGGGGGAAAGTCTAGGGATTTCACAATCGCGCGGCATGAGCCCCGTTGACATCGTGGCATCGCGCGGGTAGCGTTTTAGATGAAGCTTCCGCACTGAGGACGCTGAAACGGGTTGGGTGGTGAGATAAATCCCGTTTCCCTGCGGTCCGTAATTCCGAACTTGAACTCAAGGCGTCAGTTGTTCCGAATCCCGACCGCTTGAGCACTCGAAAATCTGTAATGGTATCTCCCGTTGTGGGGGGTCCATTGGAACAAACGTTCATAACCTGCGATACGCGCGCATAAGCGGCGGACAATTGCAGCATCAAAGATGATGGAGTTCAGGTTGCGGGGAAGGCATATGGGCAAGGGCAGACACGTTGCGAAGAGCGAGGAGGGTCGCTTCGATGACCCGCGTTCGACCAACGGCACACCACGGCAGGTAAACCTCGACAGCAATCCGAATCTTCCGCCACCGGCGCCGGTGATCAGCGACGAAGGGGTACTCAACCTCAAGTCGCTCAAGCGCGCAAAAATTACCGAGCTGGCGCAGATGGCGCGCGACTTCAATGTTGACGGCGCCACCAACATGCGCAAGCAGGAGATGATCTTTGCCGTCCTGCAGGCGCAAGCGGCGAAGAACGGATCGATCCTCGGCGAGGGCGTGCTCGAAATCCTGCCCGACGGCTTCGGCTTCCTGCGCGCGCCTGACTACAACTACCTGCCCGGTCCCGACGACATTTATATTTCGCCGAGCCAGATTCGCAAGTTCAACTTGCGCACCGGCGACGTGGTTTCAGGACTGATTCGCCCGCCCAAGGAAGGCGAGCGCTACTTCGCGCTGCTGAAGGTTGAATCGATCAACTACGAAGACCCGGAAAAGGCGCGCGACAAAATCCTGTTCGACAACCTGACCCCGCTCTATCCCGAGGAGCGAATCAAGCTCGAATACAATCACGAAGATTTGACCACCCGCATCATCGATTTGGTCGCGCCTATCGGCAAAGGCCAGCGCGGGCTTATCGTCGCGGCGCCGTTCACCGGCAAGACGATGATGCTGCAGGCGATCGCCAAGGCAATCGCGCACAACCATCCTGAGATCGTGCTGATCGTGCTGCTGGTCGATGAGCGTCCCGAGGAAGTCACCGACATGCTGCGATCGGTGCAGGGCGAGGTCGTCAGCTCGACCTTTGACGAGCCCGCGACCCGTCACGTGCAAGTTGCCGAGATGGTAATCGAAAAAGCGCGGCGGCTGGTCGAGCACGGACGCGACGTCGTTATCCTGCTCGATTCGATTACGCGGCTGGCGCGCGCGTACAACACCGTGGTGCCGCCGTCGGGCAAGATACTTTCAGGCGGCGTCGATTCCAACGCGCTGCACAAGCCCAAGAAGTTTTTCGGCGCCGCGCGCAACACCGAAGACGGCGGCAGCCTGACGATTATCGCGACCGCGCTGGTCGATACCGGCAGCCGAATGGACGAAGTTATTTTCGAAGAGTTCAAAGGCACCGGCAATCAGCAGATCGCGCTCGACCGGCGCCTGCTCGAAAAGCGCATCTTCCCCACGATCGACATCCAGCGCTCCTCGACCCGTAAGGAAGAATTGCTGCTGCCGCGCGCGACGCTCAATCGCGTGTGGATCCTGCGCAAGCTGCTGACGCAGTTGAACGCGGTCGAAGCGATGGAATTCCTGATCGACAAGATGGACAAGACCAAGACCAACGAAGAATTCCTCGAATCGATGAACGCGTAGGGCGCCGAGTCCTGGTTAAGTGGGCGGCCCGCCGTGCGTTAAAGCGCGGGGCTGCTCGCCCCGCACCCTCGGCAGGGGTGACCCCTGCACCCAATATAAGGAAAGAGAAAGGATGCGGGACTTCGTCCCTGTTAGAACTATGTCAGGCAGGAAGCGTCGAGGTCGATCTGCGCCCCGGTCACGAGGTCGCTTCGCGTCCTCGCGCCCATAACTTCCTAACAGGGCAGCCCGCATCTTTAAGTGGGGCGGCCGCCGTGCCCGCCATCGGTGACTTTTTGCCGCTAACTCGGTATAACTTGCCGCGTGAGAAACCTGCATAGCCGCCATCTCGCGGCGCTCGCATTAGTGGGCTGGTATCTGATGATGCCGCCCGATTCGGCCAAGATCCCTCATGATGTCGATTCCGACACGCCGATTTCGCGCTGGATTGTGGTCACCAATTTCCCCGACGAAGATAGTTGCGAGAAGGCGCTGACCGACCTTCAGAACAGCCAGCAGGATCCGGTGACGCTCGACAAAACGGGCAAGCTCAAACGGCTGCAAAAAAATGACGCCGCATTGGGAAAAGCGCGCGCGCTCAACGCGGCCTGCCTCGCAAGCGACGACGTTCGATTGAAGGGCAAAAAATCGCAGTGAT
>PMOH01000126.1 GCA_003161515.1 Deltaproteobacteria bacterium | reverse complement strand
CGCGCGGATTGGTTCAGTTCGCCCTGGGTAGTCTGGTGTACGATTTTCGCCGCGATCTGCATCATTGGATTGACCATCAACGAACTGCGCACAGCGGAACCGATTCTCGATCTTTCGATCCTCGGGATTCCAGTTTTTTCTATGTCGGTGATGCTGATGGTCGCGATGAGCTTCGCGCTGTTCGGCACCGGATTGTTGAATCCAATTTTTCTGCAGGAACTGATGGGCTACAGCGCGTGGAAGGCCGGCCTCGTGCTCGCGCCGCGCGGCCTCGGCACAATGGCTGCGATGCTGATCGTCGGACAGCTCGCGCGCTATCGCTACGACACGCGTCCGCTGATCGGCGTCGGCTTCGTCATCATGGCAATCGCGCTGTGGCAGATGGCGGGCTGGAACACGCAGGTCAGCACCTGGACGGTGACGTGGCCGAGCCTCGTCATGGGCGTCGGGATGGGCATGATCTTCCCGACGCTGTCAGCCACGACGCTTTCGTGCGTCAGCCGCGAGCGCGTCGGCTACGCCGCGAGCCTCTACAACATGATGCGCAACACCGGCGCGGCGATCGGCATCTCGTACATGACGACCGTGCTCGTCAATCATGAACAGACGCATCAGTCGTACCTGGTCGCGCATTTCACCGTCTTCGACGCGTGGAAAATGAGCGACGCCGCGCGCCGCGCGCAGCTTTGACTATATGCCGCAAATGATCAGCGGCCAGAAGCAGGGACTCGGAATGGTGTACGGCATGATTCAGCGTCAGGCGATGATGCTGTCGTTCAACGACATCTATCGCACGCTGGCTATTGTAATGATTATTCTGATTCCGACCTTCTTACTATTGCGTCGCACACAGCCGGCCAGCGGCATGGCAGCGCACTAGCTATTGCATTTCGGTGAGGGTTCGCTCGAAGACTTCAAGCGAGCGGCGATCGAATAGTACAAAATCGATGCGCTCCAGCGTCGTCGGACCGTCTAGATGCGCGCGCACTACCTCGAGCATCACCTGCGCGCATCGCTCGATCGGAAAACCTGCGATGCCGGTGCCAATCGCGGGAAACGCGATCGTCTTGACCGAGTTCTCATCGGCGCGCCTCAGCGAGTTACGGGTAGCCGCGCGCAGATTCGCCTCCGACGTCGATTCTCCGAGCCGCATGCTCGCCGCGTGAATCACGTGCCGCGCCTGCAGGCGCCCCGCGCCGGTGATTGCCGCCTCGCCCAGCGCGATCGGGCCGATTTTGTCGCACTCCTGCTGAATCGCGGGACCGCCCTTGACGCGAATCGCGCCCGCGACGCCGCCTCCAAGCATCAGGTCGTTGTTCGCCGCGTTTACGATCGCGTCCACATCAGCGTCCGTCAGGTCGCCCTGCCGAAGAGCGATCTTCGCGCGCCAATCTTTATTCATAGTCATGTTATTATCGCGCCAACTGTGTGGACGAGGAAGACAACCGGCCCGCTCTTATTGCTCGCGCAGATTGGTACGACGCTGGTCGCGCTCGCCGGATGCGATCCATCTCGCATCGATCGTTCGCCCGCGACAATCCAGGTCGATATCGAAACTTCGCCGACCTCGACCGACCCGCGCTTCGGTACCGATGCGATGTCCTCCCGGATCAACGAACTCATTTTCGATTCTCTCGCCAAGGCCGATCGCGGCGGCAATTTCGTCGGCCGTCTTGCCGGCAGTATCGAGCGTCCGTCGCCAACGGAGATCGTCTTTCATCTTAATCACGGCGTGCGCTTTAGCGACGGACGCGAACTTACCGCGCGCGACGTGGTGTTCACTTACAATTCGATTATCGCGCCCGAATCGATGTCGCCGAAACGCGCGACCCTCGAGCAGCTGAAATCAATCGAAGCGCCCGACGACTACACGGTCGTCATGACCGTTGCGAATCAGTACTCACCAGCGCTCGAGATGGCGACTGAAGGAATCGTGCCGGCCGGCACTCCGCCGCCAGCGCAGGGAAGCTCTGCCGCGCCTGTCGGCAGCGGACCTTTTGCGATGGCTGCGTACTCGCGCGACGAATTTTTGAGACTGGTGCGCAATCGATACTATCCGCATTCGCCCGACGCGGCTGAGTCGATTTTTTTCAAGATCGTTCCTGATCCGACAGTGCGAGCGCTCGAACTCGCAGAAGGCGTCTGCGACTTCTCGCCAAACAACATTCAGCTTGACGTATTACCGTGGCTCGCCGAGCATCAGTCGCTCGAGATCAGCAAAACCCCCGGCACCACCTATCGCTACCTGTCGTTCAATTTTCGCAATCCGCGGCTGCGCGATATTCGTGTGCGCCGAGCGATCGCATACGCAATCGATCGCAAAACAATAGTCAGTACGGTTTTGCGAGGGAGCGGACGAATAGCTACAGGTATGCTCTCGCCCGAGAACTGGGCATATGACGGCAACGTCACTGACTATTCGTACGACCCGGAAGAAGCACGTCAACTTCTCGATCAGGCGGGTTACCCTGCCGGCAAGAACGGAATGCGCGCGCTGCGATTCGAATACAAGACGACCCCCGAAGGCGCCCGGATCGGCGAAATCTTTCAAGCGATGCTGCAGCAAGTAGGTATCGAACTGACTATACGCTCGCTTGAGTTTGCTACCTACTATGCTGACATTCAGGCGGGCAACTTCGATCTGACCTCGCTGCAATGGGTCGGAATCAACGATCCGAATCATTACTACATGGTATTCGACTCGAAAAAGACGCCGCCTCACGGCGAAAACCGCGGCTACTATTCAAATCCCGCGATGGATGAGCTCGTCGAAGCGGGGAAAATGACCGTCGATCGCGACGCGCGGAAAACAATCTACGCGCAGGTTCAGCAACTCGCCGCGGACGATCTGCCGTACGTGTCGCTGTGGTGGGTTGACAACGTAGCCGTCATGAATCGACGACTCGCCGGCTTCGAAGCGTATCCGAACGGCAGCTTCCGCTCGCTCGCGACGCTGACGCTCATCGCGCCGGGCGGCGGCGGAGAG
>PMOH01000371.1 GCA_003161515.1 Deltaproteobacteria bacterium | reverse complement strand
TTGCCGCCTTCGGCCACCCACTCCGCCAGTGCCTCGCGATCGACGCTCGGATGCTCCTCGAATTCCTTGGCCAACTCGCGACGGAAATCGCTCTTCGCCGCGGTCAGCGCGACTCGATCCTGCGGACGGCGCGGACCGGCCATGCTCGGCACAACAGTGCCGAGATCGAGCTCGAGGGTGTCGGAAAATTTCGGCTCCGGCGCGTCGGGCGAGTTGAACAGGCCTTGCGCCTTGCAGTAGGCCTCGATCAATTTGATCTGGCTGCCGCTGCGCCCGGTCAGCCGCAAATAAGTGAGCGTCTGATCGTCAACCGGGAAAAATCCCATCGTCGCACCGTATTCGGGCGACATATTCCCGAGCGTCGCGCGATCGGCGACCGGCAGCGACGCCAGCCCCGGCCCGAAGTACTCGACGAACTTGCCGACCACGCCTTTCTTGCGCAGCATCTGCGTGACCGTCAGCACCAGGTCGGTCGCAGTCGCACCGGGACGCAGGCTACCGGCGAGGCGAAAGCCGATCACTTCGGGAATGAGCATCGGCATCGAGCGGCCGAGCATCGCGGCTTCGGCCTCGATTCCGCCGACGCCCCATCCCACGACGCCGAGTCCGTTGATCATCGTCGTATGCGAGTCGGTGCCGATTACAGTGTCGGGATAGGCCTCGCCTTGCTCCGACGCGAACACCACCGGCGCGAGATATTCGAGATTCACCTGGTGAACGATTCCAGTGTCGGGCGGCACGACGCGGAAGTTGTCGAAGGCGCCTTGCCCCCACCGCAGGAAAAGATAGCGCTCCTGGTTGCGATCGAATTCCAGCCGCGCGTTGGCCGCGAACGCGTTGGCGGTGCCGTACGAATCAACCTGCACCGAATGATCGATCACCAAATCCACCGGCTGCAGCGGCCGCACCTTGTCGGGATCGCCGCCGAGCTTTTTGATCGCGTCGCGCATCACCGCCAAATCCGCAACGACCGGCACTCCGGTGAAATCCTGCAGCAGCACGCGCGCCGGCATGAACGAGACTTCGCGCTCACCGCCCTTGCCGTTCCATCGCGCCAAAGCCTCGATCTGCCCGGTCGTCACGATCACGCCGTCCTCGCGCCGCAGAACGTTCTCGATCATCACCTTGATCGAATACGGCATGCGCGCGAGCGAGAACCCATGCTTCTCGAGCGCGTCGAGCTTGTAAATCGTGTAGCTCTTGCCATCAACCGTGAGCGTCGAACGAGCACCAAAACTGTTTGTCGTCATGCGTTCAGAATAGCGCGCGAGCGCGCGCAAGCAACCCGTGAAAAGTGAAAATATGAAAAGTGAAAAACTAACTTGAGCTGCGGCGCGAAGCGCGGCCGGGAGTCGGGCCATGCAAGCCGTCGAACACCAGCGAGCGGCCGTCGGAATGGAAGCGCATTGCGGCAAGGATTCCGACGCGAGGAGACTCGAGGGCTGCTGCGCCGTCGATCGAGTCGAGCGTGATGCGCGGCTTCAGCGTCATGAGAGCGGCGACGGCTGCGCCGAAACTTTCGTCGTCGACGTCGCTGTCGCCGCCGGTGATCATCGAGCGTCCTCGCAGGCCTGCAATCACTCGGCCCGCGCGCAGCACGATCACGTTGCCACTCTCGCGCGCGATACCGCATCCCGGAATGACGGCGCCGTATGGATTGGCGGGGTCGATCGCACTCAATGCGATCGGCTTTTCACGCGCTGGGACGAGATTGCGGCTGGCGTGCAGCATCTCGACGGCTTCGGGCATCGCGTACTGCTCGCCCGAGAGCGAGCGCACGAACCATCCGCGACGAATCGCGCCGCCATACTCCAGCCGTCTCAGCGCGAAGGAGATTTCGCTCCACGAGATGTGCGTCGATTCGAGTCCGAGCATTTCGCGCGCGAGAATGCCGTGACGTTCGAGCAACCTGAGAGCGAGCTCTCGCGTTTCATCGGCGCCGACGGCGGGGGTTTCCGCGGGGCGTATCAATGACCAGCGGCCGGCGAGGCTGGACTTCAAGCGGGCGCGGACTGCGGCATCGTGGCGAGTCGATGGGCGGCGCGCGACTGATTCGAGTGCGCGCTCGGCGGCACGATCGTCGGAGAACATCCGGAGCGGAGCGAAGTTGTCGTTGCTGACGCGGGCCGCCGCCGCCATCCGCCACAGCGCAGATAGCGCGTCGCGCTCCGAAACATTGGCGCGCTCTGCGACTTCGTCGAGATATTGGGCGCCGGCGGCGCCCAGAGCCGTCATCACCGCTTGTTCCTTTGAATCTTCGGGTTCAGATTGCTCGTGCGGCACGAACAGCGTGGCCTTGCGCGGTATGAACGTAACGCGCGACGGAATGCCTGCGGGATGCGCGCTTTCGACGCTCGGTTCCGCAATCGCGACCCACTTCATCTGGCCGCTCATGCAGACGAGGTCGAGCATCTCGGGGCGATAGCCCGCGATGCGGGCGGGCAGAATCGAATGCTCCCAAATTTCGGGTGTCGCCGCGATTCCTGAGAGCTGTTCGAGCAGCGCAGCGACGCCGGTCTGATCTGCGGGAAGCTCAGTGCTGCCGACGTGCATCCATCGGAGGCGAAACGCCGCGTATTCGTGATCGGCGCACGGTTCGATCTCGGCGCGCACGCGCGCCAGGGTCATCCGATGGATGCGTTCGAGGTTGTAGCGGTCGCACCATTGAATCGTGTCGGAGCGGGTGAAGTGTCCGCGGAAAATCGCGCCGTTCGCTTCCAGTGCCGCGAGAGCCTGGTCGATCTCCGAATCTTTCAGCTGGAGTCGCGTCGCGACTTCGTGGGCGGTGGTCGGGCCGCAGGTTTTCAGGGCGCGGCGCACGAGTTCAGTGCGCGCACTGTCGCAATCGCCGACGTTGTCGTATGCGGCGGCGAAGGTTTCCCTATCTTCGGCGGCTATGATTCGCTCGACTGAGTCGGGGCTGGCAGCCATGCGTGCGATTC
>PMOH01000038.1 GCA_003161515.1 Deltaproteobacteria bacterium | reverse complement strand
GCGACCACCAGCGGCGGCGACGCAAGGTAGTTGAAACGCACCGCCGGATTGATGCGCCCCTCGAAATTGCGATTGCCGCTCAGAATCGCGCACGCGACCAGGTTGCCGTTCTTGATCGCGCCGGCCAGCGCCTCGTCGATGGGCCCGCTGTTGCCGATACACGTCGTGCATCCGTAACCGACCAGGTTGAAGCGCAGCTTCTCGAGCGACTCGGTCAGCCCCGCTCGCTTGAGGTATTGCGTGACGACTTTGGATCCAGGCGCGAGGCTGGTCTTCACCCACGGCTTCACCGTGAGCCCGCGCGCGACCGCTTTCTTCGCGAGAATCCCCGCCGCCAGCATGACCGAGGGATTCGAAGTGTTGGTGCAGCTGGTGATCGCCGCAATCACGATCGACCCGTGCGTGATCGGAAACTTCCCGGCCTCGCAACTCACCTCGACCTTGTGCGCGATATGCCCCAGCTTCGATTCGAGGATTTTCCCTTCGGCCGCCGGAGCAACGTTTCCGCCTTCGGCCACCCACTCCGCCAGTGCCTCGCGATCGACGCTCGGATGCTCTTCGAATTCCTTGGCCAGCTCGCGCCGGAAGTCGCTCTTCGACGCGGTCAATGCGACTCGATCCTGCGGACGGCGCGGGCCCGCTATGCTCGGCACCACACTGCCGAGATCGAGCTCGAGGGTGTCGGAGAATCTCGGCTCGGGCGCATCGGGCGAATTGAAAAGGCCTTGCGCCTTGCAGTACGCCTCGATCAATTTGATCTGGCTGCCGCTGCGCCCGGTCAGCCGCAAATAAGTGAGCGTCTGATCGTCAACCGGGAAAAATCCCATCGTCGCACCGTATTCGGGCGACATATTCCCGAGCGTCGCGCGATCGGCGACAGGCAGCGACGCGAGCCCCGGCCCGAAATATTCGACGAACTTGCCGACCACGCCTTTCTTGCGCAGCATCTGCGTGACCGTCAGCACCAGGTCGGTCGCAGTCGCGCCTGGACGCAGGCTGCCGGCGAGGCGAAAGCCGATCACCTCGGGAATCAGCATCGGCATCGAGCGGCCCAGCATCGCAGCTTCAGCCTCGATTCCGCCGACACCCCATCCGACCACGCCGAGTCCGTTGATCATCGTCGTATGCGAGTCGGTGCCGATCACGGTGTCGGGATACGCCTCGCCCTGCTCCGACGCGAACACCACCGGCGCGAGATATTCGAGATTCACCTGGTGGACGATTCCGGTGTCGGGCGGCACCACGCGGAAGTTGTCGAAGGCGCCCTGCCCCCATCGCAGGAAAAGATAGCGCTCCTGGTTGCGATCGAATTCCAGCCGCGCGTTGGCCGCGAACGCGTTGGCGGTGCCGTACGAATCGACCTGCACCGAATGATCAATCACCAAATCGACGGGCTGCAGCGGCCGCACCTTGTCGGGATCGCCGCCGAGCTTCTTGATCGCGTCGCGCATCACCGCCAGGTCCGCGACCACCGGCACGCCGGTGAAATCCTGAAGCAGCACTCTCGCCGGCATGAACGAGACTTCGCGCTCGCCGCCCTTGCCGTTCCATCGCGCCAGCGCTTCGATCTGCCCGGTTGTCACGATCACGCCGTCCTCGCGCCGCAGCACATTCTCGATCATCACCTTGATCGAATACGGCATCCGCGCTAGCGAGAACCCATGCTTCTCGAGCGCATCGAGCTTGTAAATCGTGTAGCTCTTGCCATCAACCGTGAGCGTCGAACGAGCACCAAAACTATTTGTCGTCATGCGTTCAGAATAGCGCGCGAGCGCGCGCAAGCAACCCGTGAAAAATGAAAAATGAAAAGCTAACTTGAGCTGCGGCGCGAAGCACGACCGGGAGTCGGGCCATGCAAGCCGTCGAACACCAGCGAGCGCCCGTCGGAATGGAAACGCATTGCGGCGAGGATTCCGACCCGCGGAGATTCGAGCGCCGCTACGCCGTCGATCGAGTCGAGCGTGATGCGCGGCTTCAACGTCATGAGAGCGGCGACGGCTGCGCCGAAACTTTCGTCATCAACTTCGCCCTCGCCACCTGTGATCATCGCGCGTCCTTGCAGACCTGCAATGACGTGGCCGGCGCGCAGCACGATCACGTTGCCACTCTCGCGCGAGATACCGCATCCGGGAATGACGGCGCCATATGGATTGGCGGGGTCGATCGCGCTCAATGCAATCGGCTTTTCACGAGCGGGGATTAGATTGCGACTGGCGTGCAGCATCTCGACGGCTTCGGGCATCGCGTACTGCTCGCCCGAGAGCGAGCGCACGAACCATCCGCGACGAATCGCGCCGCCATACTCGAGCCGTCGCAGCGCGAAGGAAATTTCGCTCCACGAGATGTGCGTCGATTCGAGTCCGAGCATCTCGCGCGCAAGAATTCCATGGCGTTCGAGCAACTTGAGCGCGAGGTCGCGCGTTTCATCGGCGCCAACAGCAGGAATTTCAGCGGCGCGTATCAATGACCAGCGGCCTGCGAGGCTGGACTTCAAGCGGGCGCGAACTGCGGTGTCGTGACGAGTCGATGGGCGGCGCGCGGCTGACTCGAGTGCGCGCTCGGCGGCGCGATCGTCGGAGAACATCCGGAGCGGCGCGAAGTTGTCGTTGCTGACGCGGCCCGCTGCCGCCATCCGCCACAGCGCAGACAGCGCGTCGCGCTCCGAAACGTTGGCGCGCTCTGCGACTTCGTCGAGATATTGGGCACCGGCGGCTCCCAGAGCCATCAGCACAGCTTGTTCCTTTGGATCTTGGGGTTCAGATTGTTCGCGCGGGACGAACAGCGTGGCTTTGCGCGGGACGAAAGTAACGCGAGACGGAATGCCGGCGGGATGCGCGCCTTCGACGCTCGGTTCCGCAATCGCGACCCACTTCATCTGGCCGCTCATGCATACGAGGTCGAGCATTTCGGGACGATAGCCTGCGATTCGGGCGGGCAGGATCGAGTGCTCCCAAATTTCGGGGGTCGCCGCGATTCCTGAGAGCTGTTCGAGCACGGTGGCGACGCCGGTCTGATCATTGGGAAGCTCAGTGCTGCCGACGTGCATCCATCGCAGGCGGAACGCCGCGTATTCGTGATCGGCGCACGGTTCGATCTCGGCGCGCACGCGCGCCAGGGTCATCCGATGGATGCGCTCGAGGTTGTAGCGGTCGCACCATTGAATCGTGTCGGAGCGGGTGAAGTGTCCGCGGAAAATCGCGCCGTTCGCTTCCAGTGCCGCGAGAGCCTGGTCGATCTCCGAATCTTTCAGCTGGAGTCGCGTCGCGACTTCGTGGGCGGTGGTCGGGCCGCGGGTTTTCAGGGCGCGGCGCACGAGTTCGGTGCGCGCACTGTCGCAATCGCCGACGTTGTCGTATGCGGCGGCGAAGGTTTCCCTATCTTCGGCGGCTATGATTCGCTCGACTGAGTCGGAGCTGGCAGCCATGCGTGCGATTC
>PMOH01000206.1 GCA_003161515.1 Deltaproteobacteria bacterium | reverse complement strand
TTGCCGAGCGTCGTGACGTAGTCGTAGCTGCGCGCGAGATAGCCGTCGAAAAAATCGCTGATGGTCGCGATAAAGAACACCCCGGCCGCCAGCCACGCCGCCGACGGGCTCGTGTGCATCAGGATCCAGATCAGGAACGGCGCCGTCGCGATCCGGAGCATCGTGACCATGTTGGGCGGTGTCATCGGCACGAGTTTGACCCTCAGCCTTCTAGACGAATCTCAGGTGTTTTTCGTTTCGATCCGCATCGTCAAGAATATTGGAATCGGCCAGAGGGGGCAAATCGCAAGCCTCGCGATCGCCTTGACTGGCCGCGCGCAGACCGAGTAGCGTCAAATTGACACAACGCTCGCCCGCGATTCACTTTTCACTTGCGGGCAAAGCTGAGGCCACCGGATGAGGCATAACGCGCAACTGTTCAGCGACTTCCTGGTTATCGGCGGCGGCATCGCGGGGCTGACCTTCGCGCTTAAGGCGTCCGAGGTCGGCTCCGTCACCGTGCTGACCAAGGCCGGCAGCTCCGAGGCCAACACCGCGTACGCGCAGGGCGGCATCGCGAGCGTGTGGAGCGTTGACGACTCGTTCGAATCGCATATCGAGGACACTCTGCGCGCCGGCGCCGGTCTGTGCGATCGCGCCGCGGTCGAGACCATCGTTCGCGAGGGTCCCGAGGCGGTGCGCGAGTTGATCCGCCTCGGCACTCGCTTCACGCGCGTCGAAGGCAACGAAATCGACAGCGAACTCGAATACGACCTCGGCCAGGAAGGCGGGCATAGCCATCGCCGGGTGCTTCATGCGCAGGACCTGACTGGCCGCGAAATAATGCGCGCGCTGACCGAAGCCGCGGCCGCGCGCCCGAATATCCGCACGCTCGAAAATCACGTCGCGATCAATCTGCTGGTCGAGACTCCGAGCGCGGGCCAACCGGGCGCATGCTGGGGCGTCTATGCGCTCGATCGCAACACGCACCAAATCCGCAAGGTGATTTCGCGGGCCACGATGCTCGCGACGGGCGGCGCCGGCAAGGTTTATCTCTACACCACCAATCCCGACATCGCGTCCGGCGACGGGGTCGCGATGGCGTATCGCGCGGGCGCGGCGGTCGCGAACCTCGAGTTCTACCAGTTCCATCCGACCTGCCTGTATCACCCCGCCGCCAAGTCGTTTCTGATTTCCGAGGCGTTGCGTGGCGAGGGCGCAATCCTGAAACTTCCCGACGGCACCGCGTTCATGAAGCGCTATCATCCCGACGCCGAACTGGCGCCGCGTGACGTCGTCGCCCGCGCGATCGATTCCGAGATGAAGCGTCACGGGCTGGACTTCGTGTACCTCGACTTGAGCCATCGCGAGGCTGATTTTATCAAGCGCCGGTTCCCGAATATCTTCAAGCGATGCTTGAGCTTTGGTTATGACCTGACCAAGGGCCCGATTCCGGTGGTGCCGGCCGCTCATTATATGTGCGGCGGCGTGCAGACCGACCTCGACGGACGCACTTCGATTCCACGCCTGTATGCAGCGGGCGAAGTCGCGATGACCGGGCTGCACGGCGCTAACCGGCTCGCGTCGAACTCGCTGCTCGAGGCGGCGGTGATGGGCCGTCGCGGATTCAACTCGGCGCGCGAAATCGTCACGTCAGGCGGCGGCGCGCCGCCTGAGTTCCCCGAATGGGATCCCGGGCGTGCGATTCGCAGCGAAGAGCGCGTGATGATCACGCAGAGCTGGGACGAGATTCGCCGCCTGATGTGGAACTACGTCGGCATCGTGCGCAGCGATCGGCGCCTCGAGCGCGCGCTGCGCCGAATCCTGATGGTCAAGAACGAGATCCATAGCTACTACTGGGACCATCTGCTCGACGCCGACACCATCGAGTTGCGCAACCTGGCGAAGGTCGCCGAGCTGGTAGTGCGATCCGCGATGAGCCGGCGCGAGTCGCGCGGCTTGCACTACAACATCGATCATCCTGAAACCGGCGACCCCGAATTTCTGCATCCCACGGTGCTCCAGAAGCCCGTGGGGGCGTAGCACGATCGAGGACTTAGGATCGACGCCGATCTCGATCTATTCGGGTACAGCTTCGCCCGATCCGCCAAACTCTTTCGGAAAATCCTTCAGCTTCGGGAGCCCGTCGCGCATCGGAAGGACCGACTCGGCGTAGTTCACGTGGACCGCTGGGCTGAACTTCAGCGTCGGCAGCGTCGCAGCGAAAACGTCCACCAACCCCAATGGCGGGTGACTCGCCATCAGATGCCCGCCGCACTTCTTGCAGTATTGTCGATGGCTGAATTCTGTCTTCTTGAAAGTGGCGATATGCTCGGCGCCGGCAGTGACTCGCACCGCGTCAGGCTTCCACAGCGTGAATGCGTTGACCGGGCCTCCCGACCACGACCGGCATGATCTGCAATGACAATAGCCCATTGCTTCCGGGGCACCGATAGCCTCGACCCGAACTGCACCGCAAAAACATTCGCCCTTGTATGAGGTCGCCATTCCGTTCCCTCCAGCTGGAGTGGATGATCTCGCTCCGAGTAAATATATTAGTCAGGCTGCGCCGATTTCCCAGCAGCCATAACCACGCGATGCCCGCCGTCGAAGCGAAAGAAGTGAAGATGTACTCGGACTACAAAAGTCCGTTCGCTTACCTCGCATTCGATCCCGCTTTCGCGCTCGAACATCGCTTTCGGATTCGCCTGCGATGGATTCCGTTCCAGCTTCGCATCAAGGGCAAGGGTGAACGCAGTCTCTACTCGGAGCACAAGGCGCGATACTCGTATCTCGACGCCCGCCGATGGGCCCGGCCGCGCGGCCTCGTGATTCGCGGACCGCTGAAGGTCTACGACACAAGGCCGGCGCTGATCGGCGGGCTCTTCGCAGAACAACAAGGCCGTCTGCTCGAATACAGCCGCAAGGTGTACGAGATGTTCTTCAAGCGCGAGCTCGAGGCCGACCAGCCCGACGCTGTCGCAAAGGTGATCACAGATCTAGGCATGTCCGCCGGCGACTATCGCAAATATCTGTCAGGTGAAGGCGCCCTCGCCTACCAACGCGCCCAGGACGAAGCCGCCGCGGACCACGTCTTTGGCGTCCCGCTATTTTTCTTCGAGAACGAGCCCTTCTGGGGCCACGACCGCCTCCCGATTCTCGAACAACGCCTAACCGAGTCAGATCTCGCGATCTGATTCGCTCCTCCCACGTGGCAGGAGGGTTAGGGTCGAGGACAAATTTACGCCGCGATTGTCCGACGCGCCGCATTCTGCCATCTATACGCGCGTGGCTTATGAGCCGACGCTCCCGCGCGATACGAGTAAACCGGCGACGCGCGGTCCTTTCACCAGAAGTTGACTCGTCACTGTTAAAGGAAAGCCTTTGCCCATGGGCGTACTCGCTCAGACAATAGAAGTTCCCGCGAACAGAGCCAGTTGGTGGGAAAGGTACGTAGTACCTCCCGATCCGGATCAGTCCTGCCCCGTCTGGCACATTTCACCGGTCATCGACATGGTCGCATACCACTTCAGCTGGGTCTGGATACTGGTGCCGCTGGTAGTGGCGTCGATGCTGTGGCGTGTCCCGGACTACCCTGGGGTTAATCTGAACCTCTATGCCCTGGTGATCGGCATCAATCTCGCTCACCGTCACTTCGGCCTCCCCTATGCCTATTTCGATAACGAGGTATTCCGGACCTACCAACGACGGTTGACGTGGTTCCCGCTTATCTGCATCGCCTTGCTCGCGGCGACCCCAATGCTTCTCGACGAGGACACTGGCGGATCAATCGGGGCCGGGGCACTGACTGCGGTCGTGTTCTTTTCGGTGGTGTGGAACCTATGGCACGTCTTCATGCAGAAGTTTGGTATTTTAAGGCTTTACATGGCAAAGGACTCGGCTCCGGTCGAACTCAAAACCGCGGCCTGGGTCGATAAATATTTCGTGCTTTGCTGGTTCCCACTCTACTTGAGTTACTTAGGACCTACTTACAAGGACACTATCCTGAGCAGAGGTCAGGTGGTCGCCCCGTACACATCGGTGATCATTCAATTCATGGAGCGATATCGGGCCTGGCTTATAGCTCCTAGCGTGCTAGTCGCTGTCGGCGGGGTAGGCCTGTGGTTGTGGTATGACTGGCGCGCGCACAAATTCCAGAACCATGCGCGACTTTCAGCCGCAACCGGCACGTTGATGATCTCAACTGCGCTTTTCTGGGCGGACCCATTGAAGGCCTTTATTGCGTTCGGGTTCAGCCATGCGATCGAATACATCACCTTCGTCTGGGCCTTCCAGCGACGGCGCTATCGACGGCCCCAAGCCAGGCCCTCCCTCATGCAGCGGCTGCTGCACCATCCGAAGATCTGGTACGTCCTATTGATAACGACCTTTGCCAGCATCGGCATCCTACAGGTCCTGGGAGGCCGTACAATTCTGACCCACGCAGAACCGCCCGATTTTTTCGGCATCACCCTTCGCGGCTGGATCCTTTACTACGCGGTCTACCAATCGCTGGTGCACTTCTACCTCGACGGCTTCCTTTGGAAGATGCGTAAGCCCGAAGTGAGAGCGAATATCTAAGCCTGTCGATCTGATTCCCTCCTCCCACGTGGGAGGAGGGTTAGGGCGGAGGACCATTGTGCGGCGCGATAGTCCCTCTTCGCGATTGTTCCCCTTCCCTCGAGGGAAGGGGTTAGGGGTTAGGTTGACGCGCTCAAGCCACCGGCGCGGGCTGCCTCGCCTGATTCGGTTCGTACGAGAACCCCAGCTTGTCGCCGTCGAGATCCGCGATCGCCTTGCCGCCTTTGGTCAGCTTGCCGAATAGTACCTGGTCCGCAAGCTCGCGCGCGATTTCGTTTTCGATCAACCGTCCCAGCGGACGCGCGCCGAAGCGCGGATCGTGACCATGCTCCGCGAGCCATTTCTTTGCCGCCGGCGTAACCGTGAGCGTGACCTTCTGCTTGTCGAGGCGCTCCTGCAGCTCTGCGATGAACTTGTCGACCACACGTACCATCGTCTCCGGGCTGAGCGGCTCAAAGTGGATAGTAGCCGACAGGCGGTTTCGGAACTCAGGCGCGAACATCTTCTCGAGCACGTTCTTCGAATCACCCTGCCCCAGGCCGCCATGGAATCCGATCATCGCGCGCGACAGTTCCTGCGCACCCGCGTTCGTCGTCATCACCAGAATGACGTTGCGGAAATCCGCCTTCCGTCCGTTGTTGTCCGTCAGCGTCGCGTGATCCATCACCTGCAACAGTATGTTGAACAGGTCCGGATGCGCCTTTTCGATCTCGTCCAGTAACAGCACGCAATGCGGCGTCTTGTTGATCGCGTCGGTGAGCAAGCCGCCCTGGTCGAAGCCGACGTATCCCGGCGGCGCGCCAATCAAGCGCGATACCGTGTGACGCTCCATGTACTCGCTCATGTCGAAGCGGATGAACTCGACGCCCATCACCTTCGCCAGTTGGCGTGCGACTTCCGTCTTGCCGACGCCCGTCGGTCCCGCAAACAGGAACGCACCGACCGGTTTGTCAGGATGACTCAGCCCCGAACGCGCGAGCTTGATCGCACGAGCGACCGAGTTGATCGCCTCGTCCTGTCCGAAGACTGCCTGCTTCATATCCTCGTCGAGCGTCTGCAAGCGTCCGCGATCCGTCGCCGACACCGTGCGCTCCGGAATCTTCGCCATCCGCGCAACCGTCCGCTCGACGTCGCGCGTGCCAACCGTGACCGGCTCGGTCGTGCCTGTGCCGCGCAAATGCCCCGCGACGCCCGCCTCGTCCATCACGTCGATCGCCTTGTCGGGCAGGAAGCGGTCGTTGATGTAGCGCGCCGACAGCTCAACCGACAATCTGATCGCCGAATTCGTGTAGCGGACGTTGTGATGCTTCTCGTAGTACGACTTGATGCCGTTGAGAATCTGCACCGCCTCGTCCTGCGTCGGCTCGACCACGTCGATTCGCTGAAAGCGCCGCGCCAGCGCCTTGTCCTTGTCGAACGATCGCTTGTATTCCTGGTAGGTGGTCGATCCGATACAGCGCAAATCGCCCGACGCCAGCGCCGGCTTCAGCAGGTTGGACGCATCCATCGTCCCGCCCGACGCCGCTCCCGCGCCGACGATCGTGTGTATCTCGTCGATAAACAAAATTCGCTTCTGGTCGCCCACGACGGCCTTGATAACCGCCTTCAGCCGCTGCTCGAAGTCCCCGCGAAAGCGCGTCCCTGCCAGCAGCGCGCCCATGTCGAGCGCGTAAATCTCGACGCCCTTCAGCGCCTCGGGCACATCATTGTTGTGGATCGCCAGCGCGAGTCCCTCGGCCAGCGCCGTCTTGCCGACTCCCGCCTCGCCGACGAACACCGGATTGTTCTTGCGTCGGCGCAGCAGCACATGCACCGCGCGCTCGAGTTCCTTCTTGCGCCCGACCAGCGGATCGATTTTTCCCTCCGCCGCGCGCTTGGCGAGATTGATCGCGTATGTGTTGAGCGCCTTTGACGGCGACATCTTGCGTTCGCCATCTTCGTCGCCGCCACCCTCGTGCTCATGGCCGTCGCGCTCGATCGAGTCCTTGCCGTCCGACTCTTCGCCGTCCTCGTCGTCTTCCGCACCCGCCTTCGAGACGCCGTGCGAAATAAAATTGATCACGTCGAAGCGCGTGACACCCTGCTCCTGCAAAAAGAAAATCGCCGGCGATTCGGTTTCATGGAACATCGCAACCAGCACGTTGCCGCCCGTGATTTCCTGGCGACCCGCCGATTGCACGTGCAACGCCGCGCGCTGGAGCGCCCGCTGCACGCCGATCGCATAGCGCGGCGAGACTTCCTCGCCTTTGGGCATCCGCTCGACCTGCTCGTCGAGGTAATGCGCAAGCTTGCGCCGCAGCGCATCCAAATCCGCGCCGCAGCTTTTCAAAATTGTGGTGGTCGTCACGTCATGCAGCATCGCGAACAGCAGATGCTCGAGTTGCACGAACTCGTGCCGACGATTGACAGCTTCGGTCATGGCGAGTTGCAGCGTTACCTGCAGTTCGCGACTGATCATAATGTTGTTATTGGACGGAGGCATTGCAGCTATGGCTTGTTACTCCTTTTCCATTACGCATTTGAGCGGGTACTCGGCCTGCCGCGCGAGTTCCTCGACGGTATGCGTCTTGGTCTCCGCGACTTCGAACGGGTACACGCCCGCGACGCCCATCCCGTTCTGATGCACGTGCAACATGATACGGGTCGCGTCGGCATGCGGCTTGTGAAACACAGCTTTCAAAACTTCGACCACAAATTCCATCGGGGTGTAGTCGTCGTTGAGCAAAATCACCTTGTAGAGCGGCGGCTTGGCGGTTTTCGACTTGGTGCGGGTCTTGCGCTCGGTAACGATATCGCCGTCGCCGCTGCGGCCGTCGCCATTGCCGTCGCCGTCGGTAATTCGCGCCGAAATTTTGCGCACGAAATCCGCCATCGCACCTCTTTCGCTCGGAGCGCTTCGCCCCGTCTGCTAAATATAATAACAAATCCGCCGATGCCTAGTGAGTATCCGAAAAAATTCGGTTCGGTTGCTACAAGTCTGATATTTTGACCGGTACGATGAACGAAGCCGCGCCAAGACTCGACGTCGCAATCGTCGAGGGAATCGACAAAATTTCCCGCGACGCGTGGGACGGTCTGCTCTATCCCGACGACTCCCCGTTCGTCGAATGGGACTGGCTGCGCGCGATGGAACAATCCGGCTCGGCCGCGCGCGACACCGGATGGGCGCCCTACCATCTGATCGTTCGCCAAGGTCCCAAAAAACAAATCGTCGCCGCATGTCCGCTCTACCTCAAAACCCACAGCATGGGCGAATTCGTCTTCGATCACGGATGGGCCGATGCGGCCGAGCGCAGTGGCCTGCGCTACTTCCCAAAAATAATGGTCGGCGTGCCGTTCACGCCGCATACCGGACGCCGCTTTCTGACTGCGCCCGGCACTGATCGCGGAGGCCTGATAAATCTGCTCGGCCTCGCGCTCACCTCGATTTGCGAAGACAACAAGCTCTCGAGCGTGCACGTGAATTTCTGCGAACCCGACGAAGCAATCGCGCTCGCGCCAATCGGTTTCATGGAACGTCTCGGCTATCAGTACCATTGGCACAACGCCGGCTTCGCGACCTTCGACGATTACCTCAACCGCCTCAAGCACAAGCGCCGCACCGCGGTCCGTCACGAACGCGCCGCGATTGACGATCAGGGTCTCCACATCCGCGTGACCGCCGGCGAAGAAATCCCCGACAAGACCTTCGCCGAGATGTACCGAATCTATTGCTCGACCATCGAAAAGCTCTACTGGGGCCGTCAGTACCTCACCGCGGATTTTTTCGACCTGCTGCGCAAGACGTTCAGGCGCAACATGGTTTTCATCGGCGCGTATTCGGGCCGCGAACTGGTCGCCGGCGCGGTCAACCTCGCGAAGGCCAACGTGATGTACGGCCGCTACTGGGGATGCTTCCGCGACTACCGCTTCCTGCACTTCAACGTTTGCTACTACGCAGGAATCGAGTACTCGATCCTGCACGGCATCCAGCGCTACGAACCCGGCGCCGGCGGCGAATACAAATGGCTCCGCGGCTTCGACCCCGCCCTGACCAGAAGTATCCACTACATTTCTAATCCAGATCTAAAACGCGCAATCGCCGGCTTCCTAAAAAGAGAGCGCCACGAAGTAGAGCGATGGATCGTCGCAGGAAAGGAGCGCAGCCAGTTGAAGCCGCCGCCCCCATCAGATCAGGAATCTGAATAATTGTCCTTCCAAGAAAGCGAGCAACGCGAGCTCTATCTGTCATCCTGACGACGGGAGCGTTAGCGACGGGAGGAACGGACCTCGGACAGCTTCGCGNNCTGAAAATCGCGCAGCGCTCCTTGTACGGCCCTCTTTTACGCAATCTCCCTCAAATTGGTCGGCGGCACCGGAAACTCCAACTCCGGCGCGGGCTCCCCGGTCAAATTCGTCACCCGATTGCGATACCGCGTCAGATGCCCCTTCGCGACTTCGAAAGCGTCCTGTGCCTTCGACAACGACTTGCCCAGCGCCTCGAACTGATTCTCGAAATGCCCAAACGCGTTCTGCGCTTTCTTCAATTCTTCCGTCGCGCGCTCGTGCCCCTTGGCGTACTCGTACATTTTAAAAACCATCTGGATCGATTGCAGCGTCACGATCAAAGTGTTCGGCGAGACCGGATACACCCGCCGCTTGTTGAGCCA
>PMOH01000329.1 GCA_003161515.1 Deltaproteobacteria bacterium | reverse complement strand
GCCGCCGGCCCAATCGACCTCGGCCTCGAGCCGCGCGATCGTGTTGTCGAAATCGAACATCCAGAGTTTGTACATCACGGATTAACGCGCACCCTGGTCGCGTAGCCGTCGAACTCGATCGTCGCGCGCGGCGGATTTTCAGCGTGTCCGGCGATCAGCTTGAATGCCTCCGCAGTCGCGACCATCGCGATAAAGTCCGCAGCTTCCGCACGCGTGCCGAATCCTGCGTCGATGGTTCCAGCGCGGTGCGCATCGGGAATCACCAGAATTTTTCCCGGTGAGTCGAGTCGCGCGACTACCAATGCTCGCACGTCGCTGTCGTTCGCGATCTCATCCGCGATTTTTCGCGCGGCGTCGCTTCCAATGATCACGAGCGCCAAATCGACGCGGCTCATTGATCCGTCCGCGATGGTGACGGATACGTCGGCGTTTTTTTCAGTGAATAGAGGGTGATCGGCGGACAGCTTCAGGCTGATCGATCCGACGCCTGCGCCGACCAAGTATGCCAGCGGGGCTTCGATATCGCGCGCGTCGCCACAGAGCAGTATTCGCGCGGCGAGCAAGCGTTCCTGGCCGCGGCCGCCGATGTGCGGCACGATTATTTGGCGGCTGTAGCGATCGATTTGCGCGTCAGTCAGGGTCATCGCGCACTCGCGGATCTATTCGATCACGTTCTTTTCGATTGGCTCGACCGTGACGCCGGTGCTGCGCAGCCAGGTCAGCGCGCGTTCGATCTGATCGGAGCTGCCCTCGAACTCGACGGCGACCAGGCCCATTTCCTCGGACACACTGGCGCCGCGAATATTGAAAATGAGATCGAACTTCTTCACCAGCTGGTAAAGGATCGGCTCCTTGATCAGCGTGCGCGGATAGCTCAGGTAGTAGCGTTCGTGGATGCGTTCCATTTGGGTTATTTATTTTTCCACTTGGCGATAACTTGTTGCATGCGCTCGGGACGCCATTCCTGCCATCCGATCCACAGATTGGTCGACAGGTACTTGTCGCCGAAATCGCAGAACACGGTGACGATCGTGCCTTCGCGAATCGAGCGCGCGACTTTGAGCGCCGCGATAATCGCGGCCCCTGACGACTGTCCGACCAGGATGCCCTCGGTCTGCCCGAGCGCGTACACCATTTCGTACGCCTCCTCGGTGCCGACCTGGATTTTGTCGTCGAGCTCTTTTTCGTGATAGATGCCCGGCACGATCGAGCTCGCCATGTGCTTGAGGCCTTCGAGTCCATGCATCGCGTCGTCGGGCTCGACCGCGATCACCTTGATTGCGCGATTCTTCGACTTCAGAAATCGGCCGGTGCCCATGATAGTGCCGCCGGTGCCGATCGCGGCGACGAAATGCGTGACTTGGCCGCGCGTCTGACGCCAGACTTCCGGGCCGGTGGTCTCGAAATGCGCCAGCGCGTTGGCCTCGTTGTTGTACTGGTCGGGCTTGAAGTAGCGATCGGGATTCTGCGCGATAAGCCGGCGGCACATGATGATCGCGCCGTCGGATCCTTCCATCGGATCCGAGAAATGAATCTTCGCGCCGTAAGCCTCGACGATTTTCTTGCGCTCGCGGCTCACGTTCGACGGCATCACCAGCTCGACCGGATAGCCGAGCGTCGCGCCGAGCATTGCGAGCGCGATTCCGGTGTTGCCCGAGGTCGAATCGAGGATCACCTTGCCGTGTTTCAGCTTGCCTTCGGCGATTCCCACCTCGAGCATTTTCTTCGCCGGCCGATCCTTGACTGAGCCGCCAGGGTTGAAGCCCTCGAGCTTGGCGAAAATCCGCACGCCCGCGGGAATCAATCCCGCAGTCAGCCGCGAGATCTCGAGCAGCGGAGTGTTACCGACGAGATCGAGCACCGTCGCCGCGCGCCCGACCGGGACGATCTCGCTCAGCGGCACGACGCGCTCGTGCACGTCGGCCGATGCGCCGCGGTTAACGTCCGCCGGCAATCGCGGGAACGATTGAGATGTCGTCGCCATCCTTTACCTTGGAGTTGATCGCATCGAGGAAGCGGACGTCGTCGCCGTTCAAATAAATGTTGACGAAGCGGCGGATGTCGCCTTTTTCATCGAGCAGCCGCTCGCGCATCCCCGGATGACGCTTTTCGAGGTCTTCGATAACTGCCTTGATCGACGCCCCGTCTGCGGGGACTTCATCGACGCCCGCGGTAAATCTGCGAAGTGGAGTTGGAACTCTGACGCGTACTGCCATGATTGGGGACTAGCCTCCTGGTTGAATTCCTACACTTATTCTCGCGACTTGGGCCAAACAAGGCTAGGCGGCGCTGTCGGCCGTGCGTTTCCCGTTCGTGAGCCGGTCGAACAACGCGTCGAAATCTTTCAGGCGCGCCTCGATTATCGACGGCTGATCGATCGCGCTCGCAACCGCTTCGAGCGTCTTGTAGCCGTTGCCTGTGATCGCAACGACCACCGTCTCGTCGGGCTTGATGCGCCCCTGCTTGACCAGCTTGAGCGCGACCGCGAGCGTGGTGCCGCCGGC
>PMOH01000434.1:2403-10750 GCA_003161515.1 Deltaproteobacteria bacterium | reverse complement strand
CACAATCTCAATCTGTCACCGAAAGAAAAGATGCTGCTCGAATTGCTGATGCGCAATGCCGGGCAGGTGGTGACGCGCGACATGATCGCGGAGACGGTTTGGGACTCGAACTACAACTCGCTGACCAACCTGATCGAAGTGTTCGTCAATCGGCTGCGGCAGAAGATCGATCCGCGCGCCGATCGTTCGCTGATAGTCACCGTGCGCGGAGTTGGATACACGATGCGCGCGGAATGATTCGGCCGCGCCGGCGCGCGACTCCCGTCAATGACGATCAGACTCAGGCTAACGATTTACTGGGCCACGGTGCTGGCGGCTATTCTGCTGGTCGCAGCGGTCGCGGCGATTCAGCTTTTCGAGCGCCAGCAATTCAGCGCGCTGGACGCTGCGCTGCTGGAGGAGGCCGAGAACACCGCCGACCAAATCCAGCGGGGCGGCACTGCGAGCGCGGCCGGAATCCTGAAACGACTGACTCTCGAGACGGATATAGGGCCGGGCCGGCGCGCGCGAATAGTCACGGCGCACAGCGAGTACGGAAACTTCGGCGACGTCCACACCATCCCGCCGTCATTCGATCCGGCGCTGCCGACGCATCCGGGGATCGTCGGAAATCGCGCTTTCAGATTCGCGGTGGTCCCCATGCTGTACAACGGCGAGATCGCGTACTTGCAAAGCGGCGTGCAGGCGGGCCTGGTCGAGGAATCGGTGAGCGGCCTGCGCAACCTGCTGTTGCTGATGTTGCCGATCGTGCTGATGCTTTGCGTCGGCGGCGGATACCTGCTGGCGGGCCGCGCGCTGCGTCCGATTGAATCCTTGCACGCAGAGCTCGAAGCGATCGGGCCGACGAATCTCAGCTCGCGGCTGACGGTCCCGCCGGTGGCCGATGAAGTCGGGCGGCTCACCGCGGAAATCAACTCGCTGCTCGAGCGCCTCGAGCGGGCGTCGGCGACGGAGCGCAGATTCGCGTCCGACGCGGCGCACGAATTGCGGACTCCGCTGTCGGTGCTGCGCACCGGGCTCGAGGTAGCGCTCGCGCGCGATCGGACGCCCGATGAAAATCGCGCGGCGCTGGGCGCGGCGCATCGCGAGGCGTTGTCGCTATGCAGGATTGCCGACGAGCTGCTGATGCTGTCGCGGCTCAACGGCGAAGTGATGGTCGATCGGCAGCGGCTGAATCTTCGCGCGTTGCTGAGCGAGATCGCAGCGACGGTTGGACCGCTGGCGCAGTCGCGCGAAATCAAACTCACGGTCGACGCGCCCGAGGACGTCTTCGTCAACGGCAACACCGGGCATTTGCGCCGCCTGATCATCAATCTGCTCGATAACGCACTGAAGTTCACGCCGGCGGGAGGATCGATCGACGTGGGCCTCAAGAGCGACACAAATCGCGCGATACTCCGCGTCGCCGACACCGGCGAGGGAATCCATCCCGCGGAGCTGCCGCACATTTTCGATCGATTTTTTCGCGGCGCAGGATCACCGGGCGAAGGCAGTGGATTGGGCTTGAGCCTGTGCCGGGAAATCGCGCGGGCGCATGGCGGCGAAATCGCAGCCTCGAATCTTCCTTCGGGCGGAACCGCGTTCGTGGTGACGCTCGCGCTCTACCACGAGGATCCAAATCGAGCGACCGCCCCGCTCCGCTAGCCGTTTTTCTCCGTCGCCACCTTAACTTCCATTAATTTGGCCTGTTGTTAAGGCGCTGTTAGACTTCCGAGAATGGAGCCATCTTGCCGCCACCTATCTGCGGCCGCCGTACTTGCTACCGCGATCCTGTCCTGGACCTCGGTGGGGCGTGCCGCGAGCATTACTCTGTCCGACGCGATCGATCGCGCGCTGCATGTCGCGCCTTCGGTGGACGTCGCTGCGGCGGCGAGCGATATGACCGTCGCCCACGTGCGCGAGCAGCGGGCTCCGCTGTTTCCGACGGTCGCGGCGGGCGGTGAATATTACCAGGCGCCGGGCTACGACGAAGTCGTCACCAATCGCGGGTTATCGGCCGGAATGCTGACGCTGGATTACACGGCGTGGGATTGGGGACGGCGGCAGGCACGCTTGCGCGCGGCGGAGTACGTCAACGAAGCGTCACGGCTGGGAGTGGCCGCCGCGCGTGCACAAATTGTTTTCGATACGTCGGTCGCGTACTTCGATCTGTTGCGCGCGCGCGGAACCCTGGAGGCTTTGCGGACCAGCCTCGACCGGTTGTCGCGCTACGTCACGACGATCCAGGCGTTGGAAAAAAGCGGCAGCATGATCACCAATGACGTACTGAAATTCCGCACTGCGCGCGACAGCACCGAACTTGCGCTGGACGCGGCGCGCAGCAACAGCGAACGGGCTTCGGCGACGCTCGGCATCATGATCGGCGAGCCGAATCAGCCGGACCTCGAGATTGCGGACATACCCGGAATTCCGCCGCGGCCGACCGGCGATCTCGCACAGAGTCCCGTGATGCAGGCGGCGCAGCGCGCGATCGCGTCGGCCAACTCGCAAATCGTGGCGGCGAAGGCCGAGCGGCTGCCGACTTTTCAGGTTGCATTCACGACCGGATTCGTCGGCATCGATCCGCCAAAGACCATCGCGCACAATTTCGGCGGCTCGTACGACGGCGTCGTGTCGCTGCCAATATTCGATGGCGGTTTGATCGCATCGCACATCGATCAGGCGCAAGCGAAAGCGCATTCGGCGACCGCGCAGGCAAAGCAGACCGAGTACATCCTTAAGCGGCGGGTGGCGGACGCGTCGCTTCGCTACGACGAGGCCAATCGGCAACTCGACATCCTCGCGCGCGCGCAGCCAACCGCGGACGACAACTTCAGGTTGACCTGGTCGCGCTTCCTTGGCGGAGGATCAGCGACCATGCTCGAGGTACTGGACTCCTATCAGTCGGCCGAGCAGTTGCGGCTCCTGCACTTCGACCAGGAATTCAACGCGCGCGAAGCGGTGGCGGAGACCAGCCTGCTGTACGGCCGCATCCAGTGATGAAGCGCGCGGGTTCGAACTGGCGCGCCGCGATCCTTGTCGCCGCGATGGCAACAGTGCTGTTGGCGGGATGCGGTGGCGGACCAAAAGCCGACGACGAAGATTCCAAGCCGGCCAATCCGACGCTGCTGGTGAGCGCCGCCCGTGCCGAATTGCATCCGATGACGAGCGAGCTTCGCCTGCTCGGCAAGACCGTCGCGATGCGCCACGTAATTATCCGCGCGCCGACCGCAGGGCGAGTGATTGGAATGAAGCTGGTCAGCGGCGATTCGGTGCGCAAGGGCCAGGTCGTCGCGCACGTAATCAATCGCGAGATCGAAGCGGCGGAAGCCGGGCTCGCAGTTGCAAGCAAGATCGATCCGCAGGACGCGCCGGCGCTGCGTGCGTCGGTCGGGCGCTACAACCACACTGCGGGAATACCGGTGGCCGCGCCGGAAGCGGGGATCGTCTCGCAACCGCCGGTCAGCAGCGGACAGATGGTCGCCGACCTCGACACGATCGTCGATCTGATCGATCCGGCGAGCCTCTATATCGATACTTCGGTGCCGGTGAGCCAGCTTTCACTGATTCGGCCCGGCATGTCCGCGACGGTGACGACGCCGTTTCGTCCCGGCATCCAGTTTCCCGCGCGCATCGTTGCGATCCTGCCGAGCTTCGACGCGACCAGCGCGACCTCGTCGGTGCGGACGGACTTCACCGGCACGGAGCGCATCGCCCAAGCGGGCGCGCCGGTTGAGGTGCGCGTCCAGACGGCCAGCGTGCCCGACGCGATCGTAGTTCCCGCCGCCGCGTTGTTTCAGGATCAGGGCGTCGATCGATACCACGTCTTTGTTATCGGCTCAGACGGTCGCGCGCACAAAAAAAACATCAAAGTAGGACTGCGCGATGGCGATCTGGTTCAAGTAACCGACGGCATCAAGCAGGGCGACGTGGTCGTGACTTCGGGCGGCTATGCGCTCTCCGACGGCCTCGGCGTCCACGTGGCGCAGAACAATCAATGACGCGCAACAGCTCAACTCTGGCGGTGCTGTCGGTGCTGGCAGCGAGCGTGCTCGGGGTAATCCTGGCGCAAACAATTCCGAGCGCAGTATTTCCCGAAATCGTTTTTCGCCGCGCGACGATCCTCGCCGACAGCGGCGATTTGCCCGCCGACCAGATGCTCGCGTCGGTCACGCGCCCGTTGGAGGAGAGCGCATATAGCATTCCTGGCGTGGAGCTGGTGCGATCGACCACCACCCGCGGCAGCGCCGAGATAGACGTTACCTTCGGCGAAGACTCGGACCCCCAGGTCGGCTTCCAGATGCTGAGCGCCGAGGTCGCGCACACGCGCGCGCAGTTGCCGAACGATACTCAAGTCAACGCGGTGCTGCTGACGACCGGTACATTTCCGATCGTCGATCTCAGCCTGAGTTCGAAGACTCGCAGCCTGCCCGAACTGACCGACGTCGTGAACTACGACCTCGTGCCGAGCCTGCATAATATCAACGGCACCTACCGGGTCGGCGTGATCGGCGGCAAGTTTCGCGAGTTCGTAGTACGGCTCGATCCGGCGAAGATGCTGCAGCATGACATGTCGCCCGCAGACGTCGTGGCCGGGCTGACGAAGAACAACATTGTCGCTTCCGCGGGCCGGATGAACGAAGAGCATCGCATGCTGCTGACGGTGGTGACGACTGACCTGCATCAGGCCGATCAGATTGCGTCGGTGCCGCTCATGACGGCGGGCGGTCAGCCGGTGCGCGTCAGCGATATCGGTTCGGTCGAACTTGGAATCCAGGAAGACTACGTGCGCGCCGCGTCCGAGAATGGCGCGGCGGTGCTGGTGGGAATCTCGCGGCGCCCGAGCGGCAGCACGGAAGAGGTCGCTGCGCAGGCGCGGCAAATTCTCGCGGAGTTTCGCCAGCGCTATCCGGACATTCAGTTCTCGGTCTCCTACGATCAGTCGGACCTGGTCGCCGAATCGCTCAAGAGCGTGCGCGACGCGATCTTGCTCGGCCTCGCGCTGTCGGTGCTGGTGGTGCTGGCATTCACGATGAGCCCGCTGAGCGCGCTGGTCGCGGCGATCGTGGTGCCGTGCACCGTCGCGATCACGTTCATCGTGATGAAGGCCGTCGGCCTGACCTTCAACATGATGACACTGGGCGGGCTGGCGGCGGGAATCGGACTTTTCATCGACGACGCAATCGTGATGATCGAAGCGATTCATCGCGAGCTCGCGGCGAAGAAATCCGCGGCCGACGCCGTCGCCGCGGCGCTCAAGAATCTTCAGCGCCCGCTGATCGCCTCGACCCTGACAGTGATCGTCGTCTTCGGGCCGTTGGTTTTCACCTCGGGCGTGACAGGAATCTTTTTCCGATCGCTGGCCGCGACGCTCGGCGGGGGACTTGCGATTTCTCTGGTCCTCGCCATCTACTTCACCCCCGCAATCGAGCTTGCGATTGCCCGGTTTCGCGGACGCGCGCGCGAGGCGGGACGAATCTTTCGCGGCGTTCAGACCGCGTTTCTGACCGCAGTCCGGCCGTTCATCCGACTTCCGGCGCTGGCGATTCCGGTGGCGATCGTTTCCATCGTCGTTGCGTATTTCGTGTACAACAATATCGGTACCGACTATCTGCCGCCGCTCGACGAAGGCGCGTTCATCCTCGATTACATCACGCCGCCGCAGAGCACGATGGCCGATACGACCGCGATGCTCGACTCAATTCAATCAATTCTGAAATCGACGCCCGAAGTCGCTGCGTTCAGCCGTAGGACCGGAACGCAGCTTGGATTTTTTCTGACCGAATCGAATACCGGCGACATGTCCGTGCGGCTCAAGCCCGACCGTAAACGGGATATTGACGACGTCACCAATTCGCTCCGCGAGCGCATACTGAACACGGTGCCGGGAGTGCAGATCGAGTTCTCGCAAGTGCTGCAGGATTTGATCGGCGACCTTTCGGGCGTTCCGGAGCCGATCGAAGTGAAGGTTTTCGGCACCGATCAGAAAGTTATTGAAGCGACCGCGCAACAGGTGGCCGACAAGATGCGCTCGATCCACGGCCTGGTGGACGTCAAAAACGGAATCATCGAAAGCATCCCGGAGGAGGCGGTGGTGGTCGATAACACTTCGGCGGCGCACTACGGATTGAGCGCCGATGACATCCGCACCGCGCTCGATTCGGTGATTCAAGGGACGGTCGCGACCAACGTGCTGTCGGGCGATCGGCTGGTCGCTGTCCGCGTGCGCTATCCCGATGCGTTCCACGAAGATTTGGGAACCCTGTCGGAGGTCATGCTGAAGTCGAGCACCGGTGCGCACGTTCCGCTGGCCTCAGTCACGAAGCTCAATTTTCTCGGAGCGACCAACGAAATCGATCGCGAGCGCCAGCGTCCTGTCGTGCACGTCACCGGTCGGCTCGAGGGTATCGATCTCGGGACTGGCATCAACGCGGTCAAGCAGACCCTCGCCAAGATGGCACTGCCGGCGGGAGTATCGCTCGAGTACGGCGGCCTTTACGCGCAGCAGCAACAGGCGTTCCACGAACTCGCGCTGGTGCTGGTAGCAGGTACGGTCATGATGTTCCTGATACTGATCTGGGAGTTCGCGCGACTCGCGCCCGCGATAGCATGCCTGGTCGCCGCGATGTCGTGTCTGGCCGGCAGCTTCATCGCGCTCTACCTGACCGGCATGACGCTCAACATTTCGTCGTTCATGGGAATCATCATGGTCGCGGGAATCACCGCCAAGAACGGCATCCTGTTGCTCGACCATGCCGAGCGTGAAGTCGGCTCGGGCACCACGCCTGGTGCGGCGCTGTTGGACGCAGCAACCGTACGGCTGCGGCCTATCATGATGACAACTCTCGCGACTGCGGCGGGCTTGTTCCCGCTGGCCCTCGGCTACGGCGCCGGCGCGAAGGTTCAACAGCCATTGGCGATCGCAGTGATCGGCGGACTCGCATTCGCGATGTTCTTATCGACGCCCCTGGCTGGCGGACTCTATTTAATGGGGACGCGTAGCAGCGGCCGCTCCAATGAACCTCACGCGCCGCAAGAACAACGTGAGTCCGCGACGACCGCTAACTAGCTGCTCTCAAATGATGCCGGGCACCAGACGGTAGCGGACGCGATCCATGTAGCCACGGTACATGGGATCCACACTCAGATGTGCCTCTTCCTGAAAGACTCGCCAAATCATAAGTGCACACATGATTGCGATCAGGATGACATTGCGGTCATTCACATAGAACATCGCGTAGCCAATCGAAAGTACCAGCCACCCGAGATAAATCGGATGACGAACCCATTGGAATGGACCGTTCGAAATGATTCCACGGTTCGCGGGCAATATACCGAAGCTGCGGCCCATGTATATGCGGGAGACCTGGGTCAGCGTCACGCCGATCAATTCCAGGATAAGTCCGGTCATTGCGAGCGCACCGCTGGACTGATTGATCGGACGCATGAAACACGGAAGGATCAGCATGGCGCCGGATGCAACAATCGTTTGTAGATTCACCGTCGCGCTTCGCGGAGCGAATCGCGCGAATGTCATGACGGCCATGATTGCCGCACCGGTTATCCAGACTAAGTTCGCCAGTCCTGGCAGAGAAAAATTGACTTCGCGGCCGGCCGGCAGCATCGCGAGCAGGAACCATCCGGCGAGCAAGCAGTCGCCGAGCACGCGTCTCAATCCAGCGATAGTTATAAGCGGTGGTCGAAGTGCAGCGGGAGCGGGAACGCGAGCGACGATAGTTTCCATGAATACATAGTGCGCTCACTAAATTATACTAAGCAAATGATCGCGAAATATAAGTGAGTATCGGACTAGCTACTCACTTCTATAGTCACTTCTAACTATCGCAGCAGGCCGACGGTCATCGTCAATTGGCTATTCAGTTCGTCAACTCGCATCATTGGAGAAGGCGTGCGCGGTTGCTATTCGGTCGCCATTGCCGCCCGCGCCACCTTTGCCTAAGATGACCGGTCTGAGTCTGCGGCTTCTTGAAGTGCCGAGGTGGCGGAATGGCAGACGCAGAGGACTCAAAATCCTCCGTGGGCAACCACGTGCGGGTTCAAGTCCCGCCCTCGGCACCACAAATACGAAGTTAAGAAGCACGAATGCTACAAACCTGCGCCGTCCGCCTGTGAGCGCGTGTCATATCCAGAAGAAATTAAAGAATCGTTGGCCGTCACGCTCGCGATGATTGCCGGCTTCCTCGATGCCTATGGCATGATCACCTACCGTACCTACTTGTCCTTCATGAGTGGGAATACAACGCAAGCCGGCTATGAAATCGGGGAAGGTAAGTTCGGGCCAGCGTTGTATTCGGTGCTGCTGGCGATCGCGTTCTTCGTGTGCGGTTCCTTCGCGGGAGCTTTGCTC
>PMOH01000434.1:0-2359 GCA_003161515.1 Deltaproteobacteria bacterium | reverse complement strand
ATTGGAATTCAACTCGCGCTGGCGGTCAAGCGCACACCCCTCACCGACAGCCGGGGACCGCGGGATTCACACGCGCGCCGCGCTGTCCAGTTGGCGGCTATCTGGGCCGGGTTCCTGATCGGTGCATTGTTGTCAGGGGCGGCGACACCGCGCCTCGGCGTGTGGGCCTTGTTGTTCCCGATGCTCGCGCTGTCGGCACTGGGGGCGTTCGATAGCTTTTCGCAATTTTGATTAAATGTCCCCGAACGCTGGCGGCTGATTCAGAGCAAGCCTTCGCGGATGCGCGCGGAAAAATCGGAAGCGTCGTCGGCGGCTTTTGCTTTTTCGGTGATGTTGCTGCGTGCTCGAAGTTCTGCCAACGGCAGGCTCGTGTCGATCTGGCCGCGTTCGTACAGGAGTTCATCGAGGTGGCCGTTGGCGAGCATCCGCCAGTCGAGACTGCCGGCGGCTCCGACGTTTTGCACATGCCCTCGAATCGTCGTCGTGCAGTTCTGCGTCAATGCGTTGTACCACTCTGGATGGTCGGCCAGTTGATTCACTTGGTCCAGGTAATCCACCAGCAACGCTCGCGCCTGCGCCGCAGATGCGCGCAGCCGGTATAGATAAACCTGCTCGCCGCGGTAGTTCGTTCGTAGCCCGACCGGGTCACGCTCATCGGCGACTACATAGTAGAGCTCGTACTGCCGGAAGAAGCCGCGTATCGCAGAGTATGACTCGCCCTTCTGCCTGCGAGTCTCAATCGAGATTGCGAGATGCCGGCCATCGCCGAAATCCCAGCTCATGATCGTGTGCGCGATTTCAGTCGGCCCCCAAAAAGATAGAAACAGATCGACCCCTTTGATCTGATCGAGATCGTAAGTCCGCGTTTCCCACCGCTGATCGTAATCCGTTTCGGATCGATATTTGAAATTTCGTACGTTCTCGATCGTCACGTGACTGCCGTTGAAACTTGCGCGCGCGGTGCGAGCTACATCAGGAGTCCAATCGCGCGTATTGCTAGCCGGAATCGCCATCCACCATAGAGCGACGACGACCACCGGAAACAGCGCAACCACGAGACCTCTCAGCAATGGGCGAACCAGCGCTGCCAAAATGACGCAGACAACGACGAGTCCCGCGGCCATCGGCGCAGCTATCACGCGCGAATGCGGACCGTCGATCCAGATTGCCATCGCGGCCCACGCGACTGCCGCGGCGACGATCACCGACAACATCAGCGTCGCGATCACGCGAACGAGGCGCCGGAGCATCAGTGGATTCCGGCGTGCTCGTACAGGATGCGGCGGACTTCCTCGATCGTCTGCGGCGTCGCTTGCGTCGAGTGCCCCGAACGCACGATCAGCTCCGACTCGACGCCGTCAATGTGCGCGCTCTTGTACTCGACGACGCCGTCGTTGCCCTCCTCAGCCGGTCCCGTCCCTTTGACCGGTATAATCGAATGCGCATGCACGCCTGGCGCGATCGGCAACGATGAAAGTGCCTTGATGAACCGGTTCGAGGAATCCATGTTGTCCAGCGCCGTCGGAATCGCGAGTGGAGCTCCCATCATGCTGGTCTCGCGAAGCTTTCCGATCGCAACTGCGCTCTTGGCCAGCCCTCCCGGCAGGTTGATGAACTTGTTCCCCAACTTGACCATGGGATTGCTGGCCATGTAGCTGCCGCGATGCGGCGTCGCGATGAAGATCACCTCGTTGACGAAAGGCAGTCGTTTGAAGAACATCGCGCGAGTCGCCAAATCCCGCGTCTCAGGATCGAGTTGCACCTGGTCAAAGGGAACCGACGTCACGTTGCTCCAGAAGCGATTGCCGCTATCGACTACCATCATTTTCGTCAACAGCCCGCCCTGGCTGTGGCCGATCACCACCATCTGGTTGAGCGCGGGATCCTTGCCGTCCGGATCGACGTCTTTTCGAACCGCAATCAGCGACTCGCGCAAACGCATCGCGGACAACACGATCGGATTGCCGCTGTTATAGATGAAAAACCACAGCTGATAGCGCGATGCGATCGCCCGATCGCCGAGCAGCTCGTTCGCCATCTCGGCCCATCGCGCCGGGCTCGACGCGGTACCGTGGACGAACACCACCGGAATCATGCCCGGGTGGTACGGATGCAACATGAAGAGCCCGTTGTCACTGACTTTGCCCGCGCCCAGAAACCTGAAGTCGCCCTGGCGAAAACCCGCCAGCTCGAAATCCCAAATCGGGGCGCCTTCCAGCTGATAGGCGAGCGCAGCGCTGGGATCCCATTCGAGCGGCACCGCATCAGGCCCGACCTGCACGCTAGGCGTCCGGTCTTCGTCGTAGAGTTCCACCGTACCGCTCAGACGACCGTCGCTCATCGCGCGGCGAGGATCGTC
>PMOH01000458.1 GCA_003161515.1 Deltaproteobacteria bacterium | reverse complement strand
CGCCAAGCTCGCGATTGATCGCGTGCCAAACGACGTCCATGTCGGCGATGAAGTTCTGCCACGTATGTCCTTCAGCCCCATGCAGCGGGTTGTGGCCGTGATTGCGGAAATCGAAGACGACAACTTCGTAGCGCTCGCGCAGCGGTCCCCAGAATGGAAAGTAGCCGTCGATCGCGAGGCCGTTGCCGTGACTGAGCACGAGCCGCGGCGCGCCGGGATTGCCGTGTTGACGAATGTGAATCATCGCGCCGTCGTGCATCTTCGCGTCGAAGGCATGACGCGCGCGCGGCACGTGATGAATCGGCGCGGGTTCGTTCGTCTCGTTCATTTTTTCACTCTCACAGCATCCTCACCGGATCCATGTCGATCGCAAGATATATGTCGTCGCGATCCGCCGACGGCCCGAGTTCGGCACGCATCGCGGAGAGCGCGGCGCGCATCGGTTTCAGTTCGCGCGACTTTATCATCACCTGCCAGCGGTAGCGCTGCTTGATTCGCTCGATCGGCGCGGGCGCGGGTCCGAGCACGCGGAATCCTTCCGGAGTCGCGACCTTCGCGAGCGATTTCGCGACCGCCTCGGCGATGCGGCTGACAATTTGCGGCTCCGCGCCCTCGATTCGCACCATCGCGAGGCGCGCAAACGGCGGATACATAAGGTCTCGGCGCAGCTCGAGCTCGCGGCGCATGAACCGCGCGTAATCCTGATCTTTCGCGGCGCGGATGCTGTAGTGATTCGGCGCGTAGGTCTGGATGATCACGCGGCCCGGGCGCTCGCCGCGGCCCGCGCGTCCCGCGATCTGCGTCAGCAACTGGAACGTTCGCTCGGCGGATCGGAAGTCGGGCATGTTCAGCGCCATGTCGGCGTTGACGACCGCAGCGAGCGTGACGCCGGGAAAATCGAAACCCTTGGTGATCATCTGGGTGCCGACGAGAATATCGATTTCGCCGGCGCGAAGCTCGGCCAGCATTCGCGCGCGCGCGCCGCGCAAACTGCTGGTGTCGGAGTCCATCCGTTCGATGCGCGCGGCCGGCATCATCTCGGCCAGCGTCTGCGTCAGCCGCTCGGTGCCGAAGCCCTGGCCCTTGAGGCCGTAAGCGTTGCACTCGGGGCAGGTGTCGGGGGCCGCGGTGTGATTGCCGCAGTAATGACAGCGGAGCGAGCGGTCGCGCATGTGAAACGTCATGCTGACGCTGCAGTTCGGGCACGCGATGACGTTGCCGCAAACGTGGCACTGCAAAAAATTGTGGAAGCCGCGGCGATTGAGAAACACCATGCTCTGGCCGCGCGACGCGAGATTTTCGCGCAGCGCCGCGACCAGCGTCGTCGAGAGAGGGACCGCGTCGGGAAGGTCCGCTGATTTCGTTTCTCGTCCCGCACCATTGGTTGGCTTGGCGGCGGCGAGCTTGCGCGCATCGGCGACTTCGCGCCGCATATCGACGATTTCGACCGACGCCATCGCGCGATCGTTCACGCGGCGGAGCAGGCGCAGCAGGCGATAACGTCCGCGACGCGCGTTCGCATAGGACTCGCTGGACGGCGTCGCCGAGCCGAGCACGACCGGGCAATTCGAAAATCCCGCGAGCGCGACCGCGAGATCACGCGCGTGATAGAAGATACCTTCCTCGCTCTTGTACGACGCGTCGTGCTCCTCATCTACGACGATCAGGCCACAGTCATGCATCGGCGCGAAAATCACCGAGCGCGGACCAATCATGACGCGCGCCTGCCCGCCAATCGCTGCCATCCAACTTGCCCATCGCTCCGACACACTCTGCGCGCTGTGCGCGATACCGACCAGCGAGCCGAAACGCGCGCGAAACGAGCGGACGATTTCGTGGGCGAGTGCGATTTCGGGCACCATGATCAAAACGTTGCGACCTGCTGCGAGCGCTCGCGCGGCGAGATTCAGGTAGATTTCGGTCTTGCCGCTAGCGGTGACGCCCCACAGCAGAAACGCTTCATAGCGGCGCTTCTCGATTGCCGGTGAAATCGCATCGAGGGCGACTTGCTGCTCATCGTTGAGATCGAACTCCGCCGCGACGCCGTGACTTATCGGCGCGGGCACCGCGTCGATCGCAATCAATCCGCGGCGCGCGAGGCCCTTCAGCGCTGCGCTCGCGCCATCGACCGCAGTTTTCAGATCCTCGACCCGCACGCCGTCGGCGCCGGCGTTGGCGAGCACTGTCAGAACTTCGCGCTGCTTGGTACCGCGAACATTCTCGACGCTCGCGCCGATGACGAGTCGCGCGACCAGATCCGCGGTGTCGCGATGCCGTCCGGTGGTGGCGTCGCGACGCTCGAGGACGCCGTCCGCGATGAAGCGCGCGAGCGTCGCGCGCACTTCGCCAGGCGGACCTACCTTTTCAAGCTGCCGTGTGGTGGCCGCGCGTTTGGTAATCGTCTCGATGATCGTGCGCTCGACTCGCGTGAAGGTGGCGCGTGCGAGCGCGTCGGGCGGCGTCGCGAGACAGTACGCCGTCCGAGATTCGACCCGCGCGACCGCCGGAATCACGCTCCGATACGCGTCCGCAATCGAGACCATGTAGTACGACGCGAGAAAATCCATCAGTTGCAGATGCGCGCGATCGAACAGCGGGCGCGGCTCGAGCACTTCGAGAATGGGCTTCAGCTCGCTCGACGAAAGTCGTTCGCCGACCTCGGTGACGACGCCCGTGACCTTGCGCCCGCGGAGCGGCGCGAGCACCCGATGCCCTGGCTGGACGAGGCCGTCGAGCGTCGGTGGAATCGAATAGGTCAGCGTCTCGAATCCACGCGTCGCCCCGACGATCACTATGTTGGCTTGCATCTCGACGATCTCTGCTGCCAAGCAACTTACACCGCGCGCAAGTAAGCGGGCGAGGTACCCGCTTTCGCGCGGGCGTGCAGTCTGGTTGAATCGGGGCATGGCGCTACGATTTCTGACTGCCGGTGAATCGCACGGACCTGAGCTGGTCGCGACGGTCGAAGGGGTGCCCGCGGGGTTCGACATCGACATTAAGGGGATCAACGCGGAGCTCGCGCGCCGCCAAAAGGGCTACGGCCGCGGCGGTCGCATGCTGATTGAGAAGGACGAAGTGCGGCCGGTTTCCGGCATCCGTTTCGGCAAATCGCTCGGCAGTCCGATCACTTTCATCATCGAGAATCGCGACTTCAAGAACTGGGTCAAGAAGATGTCCGCCGATCCTGGCGATCGCGGCGCGGCGGAGGTTGTCACGCGAGCGCGGCCCGGTCATGCGGACCTGGCGGGTGTGCTGAAATACAATCTCGAAGATATTCGCGACGTGCTCGAACGAGCGTCGGCGCGCGAAACCACTGCGCGCGTTGCGATTGGCGGGTTGGCGAAGCAGATTCTTTCACCGTTCGGAATCGACGTGCTCGGCTACGTCGCGAGTATCGGCGCTACCGAAGCGAAGACTCATCCCGAGTTGAGCATCGCGGAACTGCGGCGCATTACGGAAGCGTCGCAGGTGCGGGTCGCCGATCCGGATGCGGAAAGTAAAATCATCGCCGAAATCGACGCGTGCAAAAAAACCGGCGACACGCTCGGCGGCATCGTCGAGGTGGTCGCGACCGGATTGCCGGTCGGGCTCGGCAGTCACGTGCAATGGGATCGCAAACTCGACGGACGGCTCGCGTTCGCGCTGCTGAGCCTGCAAGCGGCCAAGGGTGTCGAGCTCGGCCTGGGATTCAACGCTGGGCGGATTCGCGGATCCGAACTGCACGACGAAATTGGCTACGACAGCGCGGGCCGTCGCTTCACGCGGCATTCCAACAATAGTGGCGGCACCGAGGGCGGCATGAGCACGGGCGAGCCGCTGCGGGTGCGGGTCGCGTTCAAGCCGCTGTCCACGCTGATGCGTCCGCTGCGATCAGTCGATATCAAAACCAAGGCGGAAGCGGTCGGCGCGATCGAACGTTCCGACGTATGCGCGATTCCCGCAGCCGCAGTGATCGCGGAAGCGGTGGTGGCGTTCGAACTCGCGGCGGCCTTCCTGGAAAAATTCGGCGGCGATTCGTTGGTCGAGATTACGCGCAACTTCAAAGGCTTCATCGAACAGGTCCGCAACTATTGAAGACTCGGGCGCGTGCCCGCATCGCGGCGCTGTAACGCAAATGACGCCCAAACTGATCCTCACCGGCTTCATGGCTACCGGGAAAAGCTCGGTCGGACCGATCGTCGCGCGGCGCCTCGGATGGGAATTCGTTGACGTTGACACGATCGTGATCGCGCGCGCGGGAAAACCAATCGCGCAAATCTTCGCTGACCATGGCGAGCCGCACTTCCGCCAACTCGAACGCGAGGCTGTCGCGCATCTGACCAGCGATCGCCGGCGATGCCCGCATTGCCACGGGCCGTTTCCCGAAGTGATCTCGACCGGCGGCGGCGTGCTGGTGGACGAATCGAATTGCGCGGCGCTCAAGCGCGTCGGTGTGATCGTGTGCCTCACGGCGCGCCCGGACGTGGTCGCGGCGCGCGTCGAACGATCGAAAGCGAAGCGCCCGAAATTAACCGAGACTGGCAAACCCACTTTGGAACGGGTCAAAGAGCTGATGGCCGAGCGCGCGGACGCTTACGCCCGTGCCGACGTCCAGGTTGACAGCTCGGATCTCACCATCGAGCAACTGGCCGATCACGTTATCGGAGCGTTCGGCGCACACGCCGCGCGACGAGTACTGCCTCCCATATAATGATGCGTACCATCCGCGTACAACTCGGGGCCGCTTCGCACGACGCTCACGTCGGCGCGAATATCCTGGACGAGCTCGGCAACCTCGCGCGTGCCGCCGGATTGAAGCCCGGTTCTTGCGCGATCGTTACTGATGCGACGGTCGAGAAGCTTTACGCTGCGCGCGTCGAGGATGCACTTCGCAAAAGCGGCTTCGCGCCAGTCGTGATTTCGGTGCCGCCGGGTGAAGCATCCAAGTCTCTCGCGATGCTCGAGCAGCTTTACGATCGGATGACCGCGGCCGGCCTGGATCGCAACAGCGTGGTGTTCGCGCTTGGCGGCGGCGTGGTTGGCGATCTCGCGGGATTTGCGGCTGCGACCTTTCTTCGCGGCGTGCCGATCGTGCAAGTGCCGACGACCGTGGTCGCGCAAGTCGATTCCGCGCTCGGCGGCAAGACCGCGATCAACCATCGTCACGCCAAGAATCTGATCGGTGCGTTTTACCAGCCGCAGCTGATCGTCGCCGACGTTGCGACGCTCGCGACGCTGCCCGACCGCGAGTTTCGCGAGGGCCTGGCCGAAGTGATCAAGTACGGCGCGATCATGGACGCGCCGATGATCGGCGACCTCGAGCGCGATCTCGACGCGATCCTTGCGCGGAATCCCGCGCTGCTCGAGCAAGTGGTCGCGCGATCGCTGATGCATAAAGCCGCAGTCGTCGGCGCCGACGAGCACGAAAGCGGACTGCGCAAAACCCTGAACTTCGGGCACACCGTCGGCCACGCGATTGAAGCGAGTGCGGGATACGGCAGTTACTTTCACGGCGAAGCGGTAGCAATCGGAATGGTCGCGGCGGCGCGGCTGTCGAGCAAGTACGCCGGCTTCTCGGCTGATGAAGCGTCGCGTCTTCAGCGATTGATCGAGCGCGCGGGCTTGCCGACGGCGATGCCTAGCGGATGGTATAGCGACGATTTTCTGCGCGCGCTGGCGCTCGACAAAAAGCGCACCGCCGGCGCGATCGAATTCGTGCTACTCGATCGTATTGGCCACTCATTGACAAGAAGTCTGTCTTTTGATGACATTATGTCATCTGTGAGCTGATCGGCCTGTTCACTTTCTGTCATTACCGAAAGAAACTGTTCCATAGGTGACAAATTGACGCGGAAATCTCGCTTGTACTGCTTGGCGTATATACGAACGGTTTAGTATGTAAATGAGTAGCGTTATGCAGGGCTGTTTCAGCCCGTACATCGTCAAAGCCCGGAAAGGACCGAGTAAACACGCGTAACGCGAAGGAGCCACATGGATCGATTCGATGAATTGAAGAGCAAGGTCCTAACGGTGCAGGATGTGTCTAACTACCTGCGGGTGCATCCGTCCACCATCTACCGTATGCTCAAGAAGAACCAGCTGCCTGCGTTCCGGGTCGGTAGTGACTGGCGGTTTACAGTCGAGGCAATCGACAAATGGCGCGCATCGGTCGAATCGGGCGTTCCCGGCGTCGCGAGCGACAACGGCTGAGTTCCAGCGCGTGCGGATAACCGGCTGGTTGAAAGTCAGCGCCGGTCTCTAGTTCTGGAAGTACCGGCGCGGATTTTCGACAAGCATCGTGCGGATTTTCGCATCTCCCACGCCCGCCCGCTTCAACGCCGGCACGATGTTCTTGAAGACGTGCGTCGGCGTCCAGTTCGCGACCAGCTTGGCCGTCTCCGGCGTCATATCGAGCCCGCGCCCGAGCCAGCATGCGACGGTGTCGTGAGATAGAACGAGCTGATTTTCGTATCCGACGCCGAGCAGGCCGATCAGCGCCGCTAGCCGCAGTTTGTCGGGATGCAGGAAGTCCAGCCCGAAGCGATCGAACCCGAGGATACATCCGCGATCGAGCATCGCCGCGTGATAGCCGAGATCCGACGACCCGCAGCTATGCCCGATGATCACGCGGCCCAGGTCCGCGCCTTCCGACGCGAAAATTTCCAGCTGCTCGCGGCCCATTGTGCCGTCCTCGGTGTGCGTCGTGATCGGCGCGCCGGTCGCCTTGTGCGCGCGCGCCGCCGCACGCAGGCACATCTCCTCATATTTCGTGACCTGCCCTTTGCCGGTCGCGCACTTGATGATGCCCGCCTTGATGCCGGTGTCGCCGACGCCTTTATTGATCTCACTGATGTACACGGACGCGATATCGTCGATGGTCCGTTGCTTGAAGTACGCGGTGTTGCCGAGGTCTTCCTTGTACAGCCCGGTCGCGCAGATGATTCGGACGCCCGACGCCGACGCTGCCTCGGCCATGAAGGTCACGTCGCGGCCGATGTCCATCGGGCACGGATCGACGAAGGTCTCGAGTCCGAGGTCGCGGACCTCCTTGAGCCGCTCGACGCAATTCTTGAGCGCCGACTTACGCTCGAATTTCGGTGCGGCGCAATCGAGCTCCCATCCGGCCCAGCCTATCAGCAGATGCTCGTGCATCAGCGTCGTGCCGAGCTGCTCCGGACTCACGGTTCCAGTGACGGTGTTGATTGCTTTCATCGTGACATGCTCCCGCGTCGATCCAAGCTTCGATTTTTCGAACCTAAACCCGACGCGGCGCTGGCGTCAAATGCGTTGCGCGCGGCCTCAGCTGGGAGGATTTGACTTGGGTTCGTCGTCGCTGCCGAAAAATGCTGTCAGGATGATCAGCGCGACGCCAATTGAGATCGCGCTGTCGGCTACATTGAAGATTGGGTAGTTCAGATCGTAGTAGTGCGCGCGCATGAAATCGATCACGCGCCCACGAACCGCTCGATCGATCAGGTTGCCGATCGCGCCGCCCAGGATCAGCGCGAATGCCACCGAGCTGATCGACACGCGGTCGGCGCGCACGATTATTACAGCCAGCACGATTATCGCGGCGCACGCCATCGTCAGCAGAAATGTTTTGCGGAGCCACGGCGGCGCGTCCGCCAGCATGCTGAACGCGGCGCCAGGATTCAGCGTGTACGTGATGTCCAGGTAGTTCGGGATGATCGCGATACTCTCGTACAGCGCCATGTGCGCCTGCACGAACAGCTTAGTTGCCTGGTCGAGCAGGATGACCGGGATCGTGATCGCGCCGAGCAGGAACAGAAATGGCCGGCGCGGTGGCGCGGCGGTCGTCGATTCACTGCCCGCTTCGCGCCCGGAGAGAACATTGCTAATGGGCTTCGCGCTCGATTGTTCGGACATCGGCTACGCTCCCACCACTGCCCGGCACCGCGCATCCAGCGTCTCGCCGCCGGTGTCATCGAAGTATTTCCAGCATCGCGCGCACTTCGCACCCGACGCGTGACGGCCGATCAGGGTGATCGCGGGATTCGCGGACGCGCGCGCGAAGGTTCCGTCAACCGCGAAATCCTCGCGGCCATTTGCTTGTTGCCTGATCTCGGCGGCTTCGGCATCGCCTAACAAATTAACGTCCGAGACGATGAACAAATCCTTCAGCTCTTCACGATACCGCCTCAGAGTTTCAGCCAGACCGCTCTCAGAGCCACCGTCAGCGCCCAGGCTGATTGCCGCATCGAGCGGCGCGCCGATCGTCCCCGACTTGCGCATCGCCTCGAGGAGCTTGAGCGCCTCGTCGCGAACCTTCAGCAACCGCTCCCATCGCGCTTCCAAATCGTGATCGCGCCATGACGGATTCGCCGGATGCATCGTCGTCAGATGCACGCTCTCGAGCCGCTTCCCGGGCATGTACGAGTAAACTTCCTCGGCCGTGAACGGGATCAGAGGCGCGAGCATCCGAACGAGCGCGTCGAGAATATTGAACAGCGCGGTCTGCGCCGAGCGGCGCTCGATTGATTTCTCCGCCGCGCAGTAAAGACGGTCGCGCGCTACATCTATATAGAGCGAGCTCAGATCGACCACGATGAAATTCTGCATCACCTGGAACGCGGTCTGGAATTCGAACGCTTCGTAAGCGCGGCGCACTTCGCTCTTCAGTTTTTCGGTGCGCGCGAGGATGAATCGATCGAACTCGAGCATGTCTTTCAGTTCGACCGAGTCGCGCGCGGGATCGAAGTCGGCGAGGTTGCCGAGCACGAAGCGGCAGGTGTTGCGGATCTTTCGATACGATTCCGACACTGCGCTGAATATCGTCTGTCCGAGCGTGATGTCGGTGGTGTAGTCGAGCGACGCATACACCAGCCGCAGCACGTCGGCGCCCATCCGGCCGGCGGCATCGACGGCGTCCTCGGAGTTGCCGAGCGACTTCGACATCTTGCGGCCTTTCTCATCGACGGTCAGCCCGTGGCTGATGATGCTCTTGAACGGCGCGGCACCGCGATCCGACACCGCGCAAAAAAGCGACGAGCTGAACCATCCGCGCGCCTGCTCGACCGCCTCGAGGTACGCGTCCGCCGGCCATTTCAGTTCGGGCCGCACGGCGAGCACCGCGGCTTGCGACGAGCCCGAATCGAACCACACGTCGAGAATGTCTTCTTCCTTGACGAAGACCGCGCCGCCGCACTTCGCACACTTGACGCCCGCCGCGACGAAGTCCGCTGCCGGCCGGCTGTACCACGCGTCGGAGCCTTCGCGCGCGAAAATCTCCTCGACCCGATCCATCGTCACCGAAAGTGGCGCGACCTCGTCGCATTCCGCGCATCTGACCGCGGGAATCGGCACGCCCCACGCGCGCTGACGCGAGATAGTCCAGTCCGGCCGCGTCTCGGTCATGTTGCGAATCCGATCGCGCGACCACGCCGGGTACCACTTCACGTTATCGATCGCGTCGATCACCTTGGCGCGCAGTCCGTTGTGATCGACGCTGACGAACCATTGCTCGGTCGCAAGAAAAATCAGCGGGTTGTGGCATCGCCAGCAATGCGGATAGCTGTGCGAGAAATTTTGCGCGTGTAGCAGCGCGCCGACCGATCGCAGCTTCTCGACGATCGAGCGGTTCGCCTTGAAGACGTTCTGCCCTTCCCACTCGCCCGCATCGCGCGTGAAAATTCCGCTGCCGTCCACCGGCACATAAGGCTTCACGCCATACTTCTGGCTGACCACGAAATCCTCGTAGCCATGTCCAGGCGCGGTATGCACGAGGCCGGTGCCGGTGTCCGCGGTCACGTGCTCCGCGTACATCAGCTTCACGTCGCGCGGAATAAACGGATGCCGAAAAATATCCTGACCATCGTGCGCCTTGAGCGCGTCGCGATCGAGCGCGATGCGCTTTTCAACTGTAAGAGCGCATTCCTTCTCGACGCTGTCCGCCAAACGCGCCGCCACCACGTAGTAATGTTCGCCAACTTTCAGCGCGACGTAGTCGAAGGTCTCGTTCAGCGAGATTCCGAGATTCGCGGGCAGCGTCCACGGGGTCGTGGTCCAGATGACCGCCGACAATTTGCCGGCTTGGTGCGCCGCTTCGAGCTCGGCGCGATCTTTGGCTTCCAGCGCCAGCGCGCCCGCATCTTTGAGATTCGAATTGAACGCGAACGCGACGTAAATCGACGGCGAAACATGGTCGCGATACTCGACCTCGGCCTCCGCCAGCGCCGACCGGCAGTCGAAGCACCAATGCACCGGACGCAGGCCGCGATACACGTAACCGTTCTCGACCATCTTGCGCAGCACGCGGATTTCCGCGGCGTCGTACTCGGGCGCCATCGTGAGGTACGGCTTGAACCAGTCGCCGATACATCCGAGCCGCCGAAAATCCGAGCGCTGCAAATCGACCCACTTCTCCGCTTCGGCGCGGCACAGCTTGCGCAGCTCGAGCTTGGGTGTGGTGCGCGCTTTGTCGCCGCCGAGGTCGCGCGAGACCTTGTACTCGATCGGCATCCCGTGACAGTCCCATCCCGGCACGAACGGCGTGCGAAATCCCAGCATCGAGCGCGAGCGGACGACGAAGTCCTTCAGAATTTTGTTGAGCGCAGTCCCAAGATGGACGCGGCCGTTGGCATACGGCGGCCCGTCGTGCAGCACCCACGATTCGGCATCCTTGCGCGCCCGCATCAAGCGCGCGTAGAGGTCGAGATCGTCCCACAGTTTGAGCATCTCCGGCTCCCGCTTGGGCAGATTCGCCTTCATCGGAAAGTCGGTCTTGGGAAGTTTCAGGGTAGATTTGTAATCGGTCTGAGCCACACGTTTTTCCAGTATTAAGATGCGTCCGATCAGATTAACGCACGCGCCGTTCCTTCGCGAGTATCGAGCGCTCAGTTCGCTCCCTTTAGGTAGCCGAGGATCTTCTCGAGCCTTTCGACTTGGCTAACGCATTCCAGTAAGGCCTGCTGTTCGGCGAGTTCGATCTTCAGATGGCGCGCAATCACGTAAGGCAAGAGGCCAGGATCATCGATCCCGCTCCAAGAGAACACTGCCGCGGACCCGGTTTTCATTTTGCGGAGCATGTAATCATTCAAGGCGGAAAGGACCAAACGAACCAGACCGCCCACGTGCTCGCGGCGCGCAGAGGCGGGCTGGATAACGCCGGGAGCCGAAATGGTGAAGTTGAGGCGCTCCGTGTCAGCAACCTCTTCGACCTCAGCCTTATAAAACTCGTTATCGAACAGGAAGCGTTTGACTCTCGCACGCTTTCGCCCTTCGACCACGATTTTCGCTGTACCATCGGGCAGCGTCTGCCGTTCGACTATGACTCCCAGCGTGCCGACTTCGTACATGTCGCGGACTGAAGGCTCTCCGAGCGTCGCGTCACGTTGAGCTACGAGCAAAATCGGAGAACCTGCGGCGACGGCATCGATCGCACTGATGGACTTCGGCCGGCCGACATAGACGGGATAAACCTCGAGCGGGAACGCCACCAATTCACGCAGCGGTAACAGCGGGACGAATCGCGAGGCGACGGCCCGCATCAACTCGGCCCAGTTGTGGTAACCGTACTCGGTCGCGAGGCGGCGCTGGGCGGCAGCGAGTTGGAGGCCCTCCTCCTTCGCCAACTGCTTGGCCTGTTTGCGGAGATTTTCCTCGGACGGATTTTTCGGCAGCCGCTTGCGCGGCCCCTGCGGCGTGGTCATAGGCAAACCCCTTCCTTGTGCCCGGCGTCCGCTAAACGGGCAGGAAAAGGTTTATGTTAATCGAGCAAGCAGGGTGGGCTTAGCCCTCTCCGCGGACAGGTGGCCGCCTGACGGCCAAGAGAGATGGTAGATCGCCGGCCGCCGCAACGCAATTCCGCGGATGGATGGCGGGCACGGCGGCCCGCCCCACTAATATCGCCCAGACAGTTTCCTGCATTGTGGCTCTGGTTGTGTTACATGGAACGGATGAAAAATCTCGCCAAAAAGCCGCCATTCATCATTGCGGCCGCTTCATGTCCGGAGACAAGCCATCGGTATCCTAACAGCGACGAATTCACCGGTTCGCGACGAAGCATCGGCAAATTTGCGGGATTGCAAAAAATTGGTGTGAACCTGATGCGACTGTCGCCCGGAGAGCGAAGTTCCTGGCCTCATGCCGAGGAGAAAGAAGAGGAGTTCGTGTACGTTCTCGAAGGTGAGGTGGACGCCTGGATCGACGGCGTTGTTCATGCGATGCGGCCCGGGGACTTTGCGGCGTTTCCTGCGGGGACCGGCATCTGCCACTGCTTCATAAACAACAGCGAGCAAGACGCTCTGCTGCTGGTGGGTGGAGAGGCTTCAAGGTCCGACAATCGCATCTACTACCCGCTCAATCCTCAACGCCGCAATGACCTGCCCTGGAGCGAATGGTGGGAGGACGTTCCGAAACGCCGCTTGGGACCACATGACGGGATGCCCGACGCGCTTCGACGGCGGAAACCTAAGCCCTGACAGAATAATCGCCTGCGCGGCGGGCGGCATCGACACCGTCGCGGGGGGTGACCCCTGCACCCAGTGAGAAAGTGAAAAACGCAAAGTTGCGCGCGGCGCGCTACTTTGCTCTCAGAGGGGCGGCGGCTCAAAGGATTACCCGAAGTTGGGGCGTTTGAATCCGGACGCGAGCCTCCATATCATTTCTCGCTCATCATCTGATCGCACTATCATAGAAAGAAATTATGGGACTTAGAAAAGTAACTTTTTTCGATAAGGAAGGGACCACCCTCGTGGACGTTGACGACGACGGTCAGGCGAAACCGGCTGTGATGGGCGTGCGATGGGTCAACGCCGACACCTTCGAAACGATTCGCGTGGTCGGCGGCAAACGCACCGGCCCCAAAAACGAAGTGCTGATGAACGTCCCGCCGACGCTCGATACCAGCGCGTTCGCGATCGAGGACCTGCCGCCGCCCAAGGTTAAGGAAGAGCTGAAGGAGCTCGAAGCGCCCGCCACGCCAAAATCGGCGGAGAAGCCGTGACCCAAGTCGGCGCCGGCGCGCTCGCGGGCTTGCGCGTGCTGGATCTGACGGGTCATCGCGCACAACTTTGCGCGCGGCTGCTGGCGGACATGGGCGCCGACGTCATCAAAGTCGAGCCGCCCTCTGGCGACGATGCTCGTCGCATCGGGCCGTTCCTCGACGACTTGCCGCATCGCGACCGCAGCTTGTTTTTCTGGTTCTACAATCTCAATAAACGATCGCTGACGCTCGACCTCAAGCACTCGCGCGGCGCCGACATGCTGCTTCAGCTAGCTCGCACCGCCGACGTGGTGATCGAGAGCTTCGCGCCCGGCACTCTCGATCAGCTGGGGCTCGGCTGGGACATTCTTCATCGCGAGAATCCAGCGCTGGTGCTCTGCTCGATCGCGCCGTTCGGACAGACGGGCCCGTATCGCGACTATATCGCCGACGACACCGTGCTGAGCGCACTCGGCGGGATGCTCTACGTCAACGGCTTCCCGAATCACGCGCCGGTGCGTCCGTTGGGCCTGCAGGCGTATCATTCGTCGGCGTACTTCGGCGCGATCGCCGTGATGCTCGCGCTATTGGCTCGCGACAGAACCGCCGAAGGGAATTGGATCGATCTCAGCATGCAGGAGGCCACCGCGGCGGCCGTCGAGCACGTTGCCGGTGGATTCTTCGAGCGCAACGAGGCCGAGCCTCGCCGCGGAACTTTGCACTGGAGCCGTTTTTTTCGCGTCGGCAAATGCCGCGACGGGTACATCATGCACTGCACGCTCGGCGACTGGACCTCGCTCATCGAATGGGTCAAGTCCGACGGCAAGGCGGCCGACCTCGACGACCCCAACTACCAGCAGCCGATGTATCGATACCTGATGGCCGAGCATGTGTTCGAAGTGCTCGACAATTGGGTCAAGGATTATCCGCGCGACGAGTTGCTCGAGCGCGCGCAGCTTCTGCGGCAGCCGTATGCGACGGTGCGTCCGCCCGAGGCGCTGTTCGACGACGAGCAGCTCATCGACCGCGGCTACTTCGTCGAGGTCGAGCATCCCGAACTCGGCCGCCGTTTCCGTTACCCCGGCGCGCCGTATCTTTTCAACGGGACGCCGTGGCGCGTCACACGGCGTCCGCCGTTGATAGGCGAGCATACCGGCGAAATTTTGCGCGACGACCTCGCGATGGCTCCAGAAGCGATCGCGGTGCTCGCTGCCGAAGGAGTAATCTGATCATGTGCGCGATGCCGCTGGACGGCGTGCGCGTGCTGGACTTCACCTGGGTCGTCGCCGGGCCGGTTGCGACGCGGATTCTCGGCGACCACGGCGCGCAAGTGGTCAAGGTCGAGCGCAAAAATCCGCCGCCGATGGGCAATCGGAAGCTCGGCCTGCAATGCGACCTGCATCGCAGCAAACTTTCGGTCGCGCTCAACATGCAGCATCCGCGCGGGGTCGAACTCGCGCGCCGGCTCGCCGCGATGAGCGACATCGTGATGGATAATTTTTCCGCGCGCGTGATGCGCACCTGGGGAATGGACTACGAAAGTCTGAAAGTGGTGAAGCCCGACATCATCTGCATCAGCATGTCGGGTCTCGGCCACACCGGCCCGCGTTCGAGCTACGTCAGCTACGGCCCGACGCTGCAGGCGCTGACGGGATACACGCAGTTGATGGCCGAGCCCGACGGCACGCCGGCCGGCTACGGCTATTCGTACGCCGACATGGTCGGGGGATACAGCGGCGCGCTCGCAGCGCTGGTCGCATTGTGGCATCGACGCCGTACCGGCGAAGGTCAGTTCGTAGACTTGTCGCAGTTCGAGGCCGTTGCGAGCGTGATCGGCCCCGCGCTGCTGGACATCTCGGTCAATGGCCGCACGCAGTCGGCACCCGGCTACAATTCGCAGGAAGGCCCCACTGCGCCGCACGGGGTTTACAAATGTCGCCCGCTCGACGGTGACGACGATCGATGGGTTGCGATCAGCGTTCGCACGGGCCCCGAGTGGCGTCGCTTCGTTACCGCGATCGGCTCTCCGGAGTGGGCGAGCGAGACAAAATTCCGCACGCTCTACATGAGGATGCAAAACAGCGCCGCGCTCGACGCCAATGTTTCTCGATGGACCGCGGAGCGCAGCGCCGAAGATGCGATGGCGATACTGCAGCGCGCAGGCATCGCAGCCGGCGTCGTGGAAAACGGCGTCGATATATGCGCGCGCGATCCTCAACTGAAAGAGCGCGGCTTCTGGCCCGAGGTCTCGACGAAGAAAGGCGTGACGACTCACGTCACCGGAATTCCGTTCAAGCTTTCCGGCGGGTCTGGGGAAGTCAGCATGATCGCCCCCGAAGTCGGCGAGGATTTCGACTATGTCCTCGGCGAGCTACTAGGCCTCGGCAAAGCAGAGCGCGACGAACTAGTAGCAGATGGCGCCGTCTGGCCTTGATTGGGCGCTACGGACCGCCCGGACCAATCGCGATTCCGCCCGAGCCATAAAAGCTAAGCCCGGTGAACGGGCCGCCGATGGCACCGATTGGCGCGACATCGCCGTGGCTGCCGGCTGCAAAGATCAGAATAGGACCGCTAGAATCGTCGGCGAAGCTGGCGCTCTCGGTGACACCCTGCTTGATTGGCGTCCGTTCCTTTCCGCCCACAATCCCGACACAGACAAAGCCAAGACGCGTGGAGTTCAACACATAAATGTTCCCGTTCGAGTCGAGCGCGATTTCGTAGGGAAACCTAAGGCCGGTATTCGGACCACTAATCGTGGCGGTCGGCACAGCGTCGCCGTTGCTGCCGGCGGCATAGATGGAAATGCTCCCCGGCCCTGCCGGGATTCCAATACATTGGCCGCAGCCACGCGTGCACTGCACGGGTCCCTCGTTCGTCACATAGATCGCGCCGATGCGATCCACAGCGACAGCGGACGGAGAAGCAAGGTTGGTATTTGCACCGCTGATGACGGCGCTGGGCTTGGCATTAGCGTCGCTGCCGGCGGTATAGATGGCGACACTGTCCAGGCTGGTTTGGACGCAGGATCGCTTGTTACATTTCTCGCCACCCTGATTCGCTACAAAGAGATCGCCGCGAGGGTCCACCGCGAGGCCGGTCGGAGAGTTCTTTCCGTTCCCGTCGATGGTGAGAGCGGCGGTCGGCATTACATCGCCGGAGCTAGCCGCCGGATACACAGTGATGGCGCTATCGCGATTCAGCACATAGATGTTGCCAATGGAATCCACTGCAATTCCGTAGGGGTTGTAGAGTTCGGTGTCGGATCCAACGATTGTGGCGAGGGGCGGACCGGTCGCGTAACCGCCGGCTGGATAAATAGTGATACTGCCGTGTTCGTCGACGCCACCGAGATCGTTCGCCACGTAGATGTTGCCGCTGGAATCCACCGCAATGCCGGAAGCGAAGCCGAGCCCAGTGAAATTGCTGGTGATTGTGGCGGCCGGCACGGCATCGCCGGTGCTGCCGGCCGGATAGATGGTGACGCTGCCGTGCTGGGTTGTCCCGCCGTAGCTGTTTAATACATAAAGGCTTCCGGCGGAATCCAACACGATGCCAATCGGCACGCTCAAGCCTGTATCGGCGCCGGCGATGGTTGCGACCGGGGACACGTCGCCGCTACTGCCCGCTGGGTAAACTTCGATGCCGATGCCGTCCCCGGTCACATAAAGGTTCCGGCTTGAATCGAGCGCGAGGCCCTGAGGATAGCTTAAATTTGTGTGGTCACCGGCGATAGTAGCGATGGGTGTCGTGTTACCCTTGCTGCCCGCCGCATATACCGTGATGCTGGAGTCGTATCTGAGACTACTACTCGTATTGGCAGTGTAGGAGTTGGCCACATAGACGTTGCCGTCCGAGTCCAGCGCGATGCCGAGGGGGAGTGCAAGGCCAGTTCTGGCGCCGCTGATGACGGCGATCGGCGCAATATTACCGCGGCTCCCGGCGGGATAAACGGTAAGCCTGCCCCGGTCGAAACGTTGGTCCGGCTTGCGGGAGAAATGTAACTCGTTGGCGATGTACATGTTCCCCTGCGCGTCCAGTGCGATGCCGGTAGGGTTGTCAAGCAGGGTTTTCGAACCGGCGATAGCTGCGATAGGGGCCTGATTGAGAATACCGATGCTGGTCCCCAACGGCGGATAGATCGTGATGCTGCCGTTGCGATATTCCGCGCTGTTCACCACGTAGATCTTTCCGCTCGAATCCAATGCGATCCCGGTCGGACCAGCGAGCCGCGTGTTGGAACCGCCAATTACGGCGATTGGCGGCACGTTGCCGTTGGCGGTCGCAGCATAGACCGTCATCGTGTTGGTATCGAAATTTGCGATATAGATTCTGCCGCTGGTGTCTCTGGCGATGCCTTGCGGATAGGCCATGTCGGCGGTCAGAGCGATTGGCGCAATATTGCCGCGACCGCCGATAGGATAGGCGGTCACATTTTCGCTATTGCTGACGAAGATTGTAGGGTGTTTCGCTCCGGCCGCTGCGGCGCAGATCTGCGTAAGTGCGATCACACCAAGCAGAGTAGCGGCAACCGTCGCCGCTCTTGCGACTCTCATCCCCCCTGTTAACACGCCGCGTATATTACGCGGCGGCTTGGATTTGCGAAAGATCTGGCTTCGACGTTGCCAGCGCGAGCATTGCGGTGTAGCCGGGTTGGAGTTCCATTTTTGGGGCGTAGCCTTTTGCTAGCAGGATTTCGTGCGCGCGCGGGAGGTTGTAGCACGGGACTGCCATCAGGAGGTGATGCTCGAGGTGGTAGTTCACGAAGTACGGGGCGACTAGTGCGCGCATCAGCCAGTTGGCGTGGGTCGTGCGCGTGTTGCGGAACGGATCGTCGTTGTCGGGCGCCATCGAATGCTCGGCGATACTGCGGATGCGCACTACCAGCTCGTGGAACGTCATGAACGGGAAGATCCATAGCGCGGGGAATAGCCACCAATGGCCGGTCGCCGCGAGTATCGTGAAAATAATTGCGTTCGTGACGATTACGCCGTGCAGGCGCTTCCAGGCCATCGCGAGTCGCTGCGAGGCGGGCATGTCGGAGCTTCCGAACGCGCGGCGAATCAGCGCCCTCTTCTGCTTGTATGCGGTCTGGCCGGTGAGATCGCGGATGACCTTGCGGCGCATGCTGCTCCGGGTGATCGGGAACGGCGCCGTCAGGCCGAGGTCGGGATCGTTTTTCTGTTGCGTGAAGCGATGGTGGCCGGCGACGTGGTAGGGGCGGTACGCGTACATGTCGCCGAATAGCGCGTAGTCGGTCAGCCAGGTGCCGGCGAAATCGTTCAGCTTCATGTTGCTGAAGAGCAGGCCGTGCGAGGCGTCATGCGAGAGAATCGCGAGGCCGAGTTGGCGCGCGCCGATTATCAAGGTCGCGGCGATGAAGGTCAGCGGGTTCGGCCACCATACGAACAGCGCCATCGCTCCGGCGATCACCGCCCACGCGTGAAAGATCATCCATGCCGCGCGCCACTGCGATTTGCGCTTGAGCATCAGCAGCTCGTCGTCGGAGAAAACGCTACGCGCCTGGAACATGATATCCTCCAATCACGGATCTGTATGTAACAGAAAATGGCAACGATTGCAAATCCTCGTTATGTGCCGCGACACCTCACCGCGCGCGAGCTGGTGATCGATTTCCTGTCGAATCGATACCCGCGCGAAATGTCTGTTCAGGAGATTACTGGCGTCGGGGTTGCACTGGGATTTTCAGAGCAGAGTTTGCGGATGGCGTTGACGCGGCTGGTCGAGCAGTCGGTCGCGGCTAACACCGGTCGCGGACGCTATCGTTTGAGTCCGTCGGGCGAGGCGATGCGCGATGAAGTGCGCAAGTGGCGGCATCTGGGGGACCTCGCGAAACCGTGGTCGGGCGCGTGGATCGGTGTGTTCGACGCCGCAATCCCGCGCAGCGATCGCGCCGCGCTACGGCGTCATGAACGCGCGATGCGTCTGCGCGGCTTTCGCGAACTCCAAAGTGGTCTGTGGGTTCGTCCCGCCAATCTGCGCGATTCGGTGGCCGAACTGCGCGCGCATCTGCGCGCGCTGGGACTTCATCCTGATGCGCTGGTGGTGGGCATCGACGAGATCGACGACGATGCGCGCGCGAAGGCGACCGGTCTGTGGGACGCTGCCGCGATGATCGCGACGTATCGCGCGCTTGCCGATGAATTGCTCGCGAGCAAGGGCAAATTCGAGCAGCTCGCACTGGAAACCGCGGCGGCGGAATCGATGGTGCTCGGGCGCGACGTGATTCGGCATATCAATCTTGATCCGGTCCTGCCGGAGGAGCTGATGCCGCAGCGCGCGCTGAGTAATTTGATTCGGGTGATGACTGAGTACGATCAGAATGCGCGGCAGATTTGGCGGCGGTTCATGCGCGCGCATGCGCCTCGAGAGTAGTTGGTTGCACAGGCTTTAGCCTGTGATTTTCCGGTCCAGGCTGAGGAACACAGGCTAAAGCCTGTGCCACTGTGTTACCGAAGTAACAATGTACCCTGGATAACATGGCATCGCTCGCGGGGGCGAGTTGCGCTAGTGTCAACTGGCTGTTAGCAGGGAAGGCACTGTTTGCACGCGAGCGTAATATCGAGCGCACTGGTTGGGGTTGACGCGTTTCCGGTCGAGGTCGAAATCGACATCGGCGCCGGCGTTCCGCCCCATCGGCTGGTTGGGCTGGCCGAGGGCGCGGTCAAGGAGGCGCTCGATCGGGTCAAGTCGGCGCTTAAAAATTCCGGCTTCGATTTCCCGACGCGCAAGATGACGATTAATCTCGCGCCCGCCGACACGCGCAAGGAAGGATCGGCGTTCGATCTTCCGCTCGCGCTCGGAATCCTCGCGGCGCAGAACGTCTTGAAGGATCGCGCGCGGCTGCGCGGCTACCTGATTCTCGGCGAACTCGCGCTCGACGGGCGTATCAAGGGGATCAAGGGTGCGCTGCCGACCGCGTTGCTCGCGCGATCCTCGAAGTTCACCGGGGTGATACTGCCCGCGAGAATGCGTCCGAGGCCGCGGTTGTTGGCGAAGGCACCGCGGTGCTCGGGGTCGAGAGTTTGCGCGAGGCTTTCGAATTCTTCGAGGGACTGCGTCCGCTGCAATCGATTCCGATCGATCTCACCACTGCGTTCGGCGACGCTAACGTTTACGACGTCGATTTCAGCGAGGTCAAAGGCCAGGAGCAGGCCAAGCGCGCGCTCGAGGTCGCGGCAGCCGGCGGTCACAACGTCCTGATGATTGGACCGCCGGGCTCGGGCAAGACGATGCTCGCCAAGCGGCTACCGTCGATTCTACCCACGATGACCTTCGAGGAGGCGATCGAAACCACCAAGGTGCATTCCGTGATGGGCCTGCTTAACGGCCGCGCGCTGATCACGACGCGTCCGTTCCGCAGCCCGCATCATACGATCTCCGACGCGGGGCTTATCGGCGGCGGGTCGATTCCACGGCCCGGCGAAGTGAGCCTCGCGCATCATGGGGTGCTGTTCCTCGACGAGTTGCCGGAGTTTCGCAAGAACGTGCTCGAGGTACTACGCCAGCCGCTCGAGGATGCGCGCATTACCATCTCGCGCGTGATGGGCACGCTCACGTTTCCTGCTTCGGTGATGCTGATAGCTGCGATGAATCCGTGCCCGTGCGGGTTCTATACTGATCCACAGCACGAATGCTCGTGCTCGCCGATCGCGATTCAGCGCTATCGCTCGCGCATCTCGGGGCCGCTGCTCGATCGCATCGACATTCACATCGAGGTGCCCGCGGTTAAGTACAAGGACCTGACCGACCGCGTCGCGCGAGAGCCGTCGACACAGATTCGCGAGCGGGTCAACCGCGCGCGCGAGGCGCAGCTGATTCGCTTCAAGGGGATGCCGTTTTTCTGCAACGCACAGATGCGCGCGAGCGATCTTCGGCTTCATTGCCA
>PMOH01000328.1 GCA_003161515.1 Deltaproteobacteria bacterium | reverse complement strand
CGCGCTTTTCCGTGATGCCGACGCCGCTGCTTCTTCTAGCCGCAATTGCCGAGCGCACCACCAACATCCGCTTAGGCATGGCTGTGAATCTTATGCCGCTGCATCATCCGATCCGGCTGGCCGAGGAGGTCGCGACACTCGACGTGCTGAGCGGCGGCCGCGTAGAATTCGGCGCCGGCCGCGGGGCGTTCCCGCTCAACTACCGCGGCTACGGGGTTGAGATGGCCGACAGCCGCGCCCGCTTCGAAGACGGCCTCGAAACGGTCAAACGGGCATGGACGCAAAAGCACGTTGACGGCGTCGAAGTGTTTCCAAAGCCGGTTCAGCGGCCACATCCGCCGATTCGGCTCGCTGCCAACAGCGCCGACACTTTCACTTTCGCCGGCGCGAATCGTTATCCAATCTTCGCCGGCGGTCCGGTGAATCCAATCCCCGTGCTGGCCGATCGGCTCAAAATTTATGAGACCGCGCTGAAGGACGCAGGCCATGAACGTCCCGACGATTGGCTCGCGGCGGCGCTGATGGTGTTTGTCGGACGCGATCGCGCGCAGGTCCGAGCGACGATCGAGCCGAGTCTGCGCAACTACTTCAATGCGGTCAGCGAGATCATAGAGCCCGAAAGCCTCGCCGCCGGCGCGCAAGCGGAATTTCAGAAGGTCCGCGAGCGGCTCCGCACAATCGACTACTCGACCGTCGATTCCATCATGGGAATTTTCGGCGACCCCGAATACTGCATCGACCGGATCGCGCAACTGAAAGAGCAATTCAGTTTCTCGCGCCTGGTTTGCTGGTTCGAAATCGGCGGCATCAGCGGCCATCAAAACGTGCTAGCCGCGATGCGCCTGTTCGCCGACCGCGTAATGCCCAGGTTTCAATGACGCGCCGCTTCTGACGACATCTTCACTGCGCGCAGGATATCCGTCTTGGTGACGATCCCCTGCAACGCGCCGGCATCGTCAGTCACCAGCAGCATCTGTGCGCCGCCCTCGCGCACCAGCAGGCGCAGTGCCTCGCTGAGGTCGCAGTCTTCCATCACATGGATCGCACTGCGGTCCGCCAATTCGCCGACCGTGACTTTGTCCCATTCCCCAGGCGCGATGGGGCTGATGTCGGATACTGAAATCGTCCCCGCAACTTTGTCGCCTTCATACACCGGGAAAATCGTGTGCCTGTGATGAGCTGCGACGCTTGCGACGAATTCGCGAATCGTTGACCTGGCCTGCACGGAGATTACACGACGCTGGATCACGTCCCGCACTGACAATCCGGATAGTTCCGCGAGCTTGACCATCTCATGAAGTCGCTGGTCGCCGGAGACCGACGCCTCGCCCGAGATTGCATACGCGACCGCGGCGCCGATGAGGCTCGGGATGATGTACGAATGGCCACCGGTTGTTTCCGCGACGAAGACCACCGCCGTGAGTGGAGCCTTGTAGCCGGCCGCGATGAACGCCGCCATCCCGACCGCGGCATAGAGATCGTGCGTCGGCGCGTGAACTACAGATTGTGCGTATGCGTTGCCAAGAGCGCCGCCGACCAGCAGCAGCGGCACGAACATCGCGCTGACCCCGCCCGAGCCGAGCGTGAAGATCGTCGCGAGCAATTTCAGCGCGACGAATAACAGCAGCAACTCGGTCGGGATCGGATGCTTTAGTACGTAGCGCACGGCTTCGTAGTTGGGCCCGATCGGAATCAGCGGGCCGTCGTAAATCGTCACGAATGCGAGCCCGCATAGCCCAGTGCCGAGGCCGCCGATCGTGAGCTTCAGCCAGTGCGGTAACGTGCTGGCGATCGAAAATCTGCGCACGCGGCGAAACGTGATGTCGAAGACGATCGCGATGAGTCCAATTCCCGCGCCGAGCAACGCCGACCACCAGACGTCGCTTGCCCTGAAACTGGTGCTGCCCGCGAAACCGAACAGCGGCTCCGCTCCGACTATCGAAACCAGAGTCGCGTATGCGACCACCGACGCGATCAGCGACGGCAGCAGCGCCTCATGCGCGAGGTCGTCCTTGTACGGCATCTCGAGCGCGAACACGATGCCGGTAAGCGGTGCGCGGAAGACCGCGGACATTCCGGCCGCCGCGCCGCTGATCAACATGATACGCCGGTCGCGCGCCTCGAGCCCGAAACGTCGCAGCTTGGTCCATAGCCAGGATCCGATCGCGCCGCCGCTGTAGATGCTCGGCCCCTCGAGCGCCGCGCTCCCGCCCGATCCGACGGTCGTCACCGCCGCGAGCAGCTTCCACCAGAACGGCCCGATGTCGATGTCGCCCTGATGCTCGTGATAGGAGCGGACGATCTCCTCGGTCGAATGTTCGTCGGGATCGGGAGTGCAAAATTGCATTATCACGCCCGTCACAAAGAAGCCGGCGACGAGCCCCACGACGATTGCCCAATGATGCGCAAGGTAGTAGGGAAGAAGGGCCGCCCACACGACGTTGAGTACCAGTACCGCAATCCCGGTTATGATGAGGCCCGCGAGTACGCCTATAATCGGCGCGACGAGCAGCCATTTCTGGATGTCGCGCGAGTACGTCGCGGTCAGGTCTTCGTTGACTAGCGCGGTGTACTTTCGCAGTAGTGGATGTTTGAGGAATTTCGACTCAAGGACGTTGGCCAGGATTCCCAATGACGCAATCCTTTCCCTCCCCGG
>PMOH01000250.1 GCA_003161515.1 Deltaproteobacteria bacterium | reverse complement strand
CGGATCGATCGCCATTCGATCCCTCCAACCTCGCGGCGGTGCAGATGCCGGTACTGATTGTGGTTGGGTCGAACGACAACGCGATCGGGGATCCGAAGCCGCTGGCAAAGATGATCCCGGGAGCTCGACTGGTGATGCTCGAAGGCCGCGACCACATGACAGCGCCGGCCGATCCGCAGTTCAAGGAAGTCGTACTCGAATTTCTGAGTGAAGCGTCGCGTTAGCAGCGATAGCGCGCGAAAAATCTGGCAACCGAGCGCCTATTCATTTAGCACTGCTCAAAAAGTTTGCAGCAGGTGGGACTCCTAGTCTCTGCCTATAAGCGGTCTGGCTAGAGTTTCGGCGTTGCTGGTGTAGTGCAAAATGAAATTGCCTGCATTGTAAGCTGCATTGTTCATGAATTGATCTAGGGCAAGCCTGATTGCCCGGCAATTCAATTTGCAAGGGTGCGAACACCTCGTCCTTTGCGAGTCCTACAACTTACCCTTGCTCTTTGAACTACCATTAGTGGCATAGTTCCTGCTGCCGTCCGCGCAAGAGAGATCTTGCTGGGGGAATCATAGAACTAGCCGGGGAGACCAGCGCAACCCGAGCCCAAACACAAAGGTGTAAGGATGGCCGAATCAACAGAAGCTAAGATGAAACCGACCTTGGGACTGACCGGAGTCACGGTCAACGCGATGGCGCTGATTGCGCCGGGAGCCTTCCTATGGATTACGTTTGTAGTCCAAGCGGGCTACGCATATCCGTCTGGTGTCGCGATGTGGGCGGGGATCTTCGCCGCCTTGATGCTCGCGTATGCCACGGCGGTGTCCTACTCCGAACTCGCCAAGCTCTATCCGGGGGCGGGTAGTTCCTACTTCTTCGCTGAGCAGGCATTCCTCAGCAAGACGAAGGCGTATAAGTTCGCGCGCGTCGCCAAATTCATAATGGGATGGGCGTCGCATCTGTACTACTGGGTCTATCCGGGCGCAATGGTTGCCACGATTGGTATCATGATCGGTTACATCGTCGGTAACTTCGCGCCGGACACTATGAACGCCGGCACACCCGGCCCTGTGTTCATGGCGCTAGTTGCGATCATCTCCGCTTTTGGAGTCGCGTACATTGCGTTTCGCGGGGTGAACGGATCGACCATGGTCAATATCGCGATCAATGCGATCCAAATCGCCGCGTTGCTGTTCTTCTCGGCATTGGCGATCGCGTATCGGCTAGGACATCCGGAAGGATCCACCGGTCTTGCCCTCGATGGCACCAAGAAGGTGTTGCACTATGCCTTAAGCGGAGATGCACCAGCACATGCTAGCGCCTGGTCGGTCGTCGCGCCGCATAACTTCAGTTATGTGATGTTGCAAGCGACGATCGCGATCTTCCTGCTGGTCGGCTTCGAGTCGGTGACCGCACTTGGCGAGGAAGCAAAGGATCCGAAGAAGGATATCCCACGCGGCGTATTGCTCTCGCTAACTATCCAGGGTCTGTTCTGCTACATGTTCGAGTACTTCGCCGCCAACTACTTTATGAGCAGCGCCTATAGCATGGCCGACGCGAAAGGCTCCGCCGCGCCGATCGGAGATATGATGACGATCATCGGTAATGCGCTGCTAGGCGGCCATGGCCAGGCGTTCATGATGCTCGAAGCGCTGACCGTGTTCCTTGCGCTGATAGGTACGACACTTAGCTGCATCAATACCGGCGCCCGCGTGACCTATGCGATGGGCCGCGATGCCGAAGTGCCAGAGCATTTTGGGATGTTGCATGGCGAGAACCTAACGCCGCATCGCACGATTTGGACCCTCGCAACTATTTCGGCAGTGCTAGGCGCATATGCAGCGCTATATTTCTTCGCCGGCTCTTCCGCACCGGACGATAAGACGATCGCCACGCTACCGCATAACCTGTGGTACGCGGTCGGAATGAGCTCGAACGCGTCGTTGGCGGCATTACCGAACGGACTAGCCCTGGTCACGCTGATATCAAACTTCGGGACATTCATAGTCTATGGCTTGACAAACGTGTGCTGCATCGTGGCCTACCGCGAACATCATATGTTCCGCGGCATGAGACATATGGTGATACCGGTCTTCGGCGCGCTGGCGAACTTTGCCTGCATGGCCTTCTACATCATCGGACCGATGGAAGGACTCGGCAGCGTCAAAGAGCCATTGATGGCAGTCGGAATTGCAGTCGTGTGGGGAGCCTATGGAGCTTTCTATTTCGTCCGCAACTCGAAGAAGCTTGGAAGGGATACGCTATCGGCGAAAGCTAATCCGGCTTAATCAAACTGTGCCTCCGCTGTGCGGGTCGGCCTCACCACCAAAGGTTTTACGGGAAACCGGTGGGACCACCCGCACCGCTTTTTTTGGGCTATAGCGCCGTGGCCGAAGTCGGACAGGAGTTTATTGGACGACGACCTTTTGTACCATGAGGATTCTGGCGTCGTCGCCAAAGGCGCGACGTAGGTCCTCTGCTTCCATCCACGCCTCTTCCTCGTCGTCAGTCTCTACGAGTAGTCCCATCTGCTTGCCGCCATAGCTCACACTGACGTAGTGCCATTGGCCGTCGAGCAAGCCGGGTTCGTCGTTAGAGGTTTGGCCGATTGCCGCGCTGCTATTTCTATTCATCTGTCGCCTACGCTCAAGGGTTGGGACCTATTGTTTCACGGATAGTTGTCGTCAAATCGCCCGGCTTGAATGCGGCGATCACCAGCAGGAATTGTTCGAAGGTCATGCCGAGATGACGAAATCCGCCCTGGCAAAAAAGAAAAGCGTAAAGGTCGAGGACTTCGTCGCGGATAGCTATCGGCATGCTGGGAGTCGTCGATGCGATCGGAAAGTTTCGCAGATCGGGGGCGCCGCGTTTTTCATCGATGACTCTGAAACGCTTTACTGCTACCGGTTTGTTCCTGACTGCTGGCAACTGCGAAGGACTGGCTTCTGGTGACATTTTGGTTTCCTCCCAACACATGTCTTCCGCGATTCGAGATGGCCGCGACCATGCGTTTTCGATCGCCAAGATCGCTCCAATTGACTCCATTGACCGGTAAAACCGAAAACTCGGTCGGAAAGTTGGCCAGCACGCGAGCCGAGAAATCGGCCGACGATATTTGCGGATAGATCGTCTGCAGGATTTCATTCTCGGCCGCGCCGCCGAAGAACGGTCGGATCCCCGAGAACAGGCCGTACAATTCCGGAATCGCCCCGGCAATCAGAGAGAGTAGGGTGGTGGGATTCGCGATCAGAACGAAACTGTTCCAGAGATAGTTGCGGTCGTAGAGCTCGCGTGCGACTTCGGGCGAGGGCTTCTCCAGGAAGCGACGAATCCGGCTGACTTTCCCGATACCGACATCAGGCAGCGCCAAGGGCGACCCAGGCTCGATCCAGCCGTACTCAGTCTCGGGCCCATCCGGCGCAATTCCCAGCAGCACCGTCAACTGTGGTGAACGATTTACCGCGCGGACCGCGGTCGCGACATGGAGCATGAAGGCGGCATCGTCGCTGACGTAGTGATCGGAAGGGAAGATCGCCACCGGGCCTGTTCGGCCAGCCTCGACCAGGCGAAGCAAGGCGCAGAGAATAGCGGGCGCGGTTCCACGATTTTCAGGCTGGATGGACAGGTTGCTGGCCGCAGTTCCGTTGAAGATCAGGGAGTAGAACTTCCGATGCGCTCGATTCAGCACCGTCAAGGTCTGCGTGGGAGGGACCAGCAGCGAAACGCGGCGCATCGTCTGTTCGAGCAGCGTCTCTCCCTCGAATAGCGGACAGAACTGCTTGGGCAGGTGATAGCCGTAAACTTCGCGGGTGAAGGAACTGAGGCGAGCACCGTCGCCGCCGGCGAGAATCACCGCGGAGTAGTTGGAATTATCGAAATAGGAGTTGGTGAGAAAGTGCGGTTCCGATTTGCCGTTATGATTAGCCGTGCCAGCTCCGGGCATTTGACCATTCCTCTCCCTCGATGCTCGATCGGGCGCGTCAAACGAAAAGTTTTTTGGCTTCGGATTCAGCGCAATTCAAGCAATCGACGTGCCGCGATTTTATGCAGGTAATCCGCTCAGAAGGCTCGTGCGAAATCGTGAAACCTGTAGTTTTTTCTTTACTAGAATTGGTTTCACATGCTCGTCCGAGCCGATTGCATCATGGTCTCGCCAGGATTCGCGTAGCCGTATACCTCAACCTTCGTCTGTGTAATTAATTCATCACGGCGACAAAATTTGTAACTTTTACCCGCAGCGGGTCGAAAAACCTAAGCGTTTGCCAACTTTTTGTTGGCCTTGCTCTTGCTGATTCTGCGTAGACAAAAGACGTTTAGGGTGAGAAAAAAACGCCGCGCGCTTGAGAAGACTTTGTCCCATGAATGGCACAATCAGAACGATGCCCGGCAATCCTTACCCGCAGGGAGCGAACTGGGACGGAGCAGGTGTGAACTTTTCGCTCTTCAGCGAAAACGCGACTGGCGTCGAGCTTTGTCTTTACGACGATCGCGACCGCAATCTCGAGACCGCCCGAATAGCGATCACCGAGCGAACCGACAACGTGTGGCATATCTATTTGCAGGGCGTGAAGCCGGGGTTGCGATACGGCTATCGCGTCCACGGTCCCTACGATCCGAATAACGGGCAGCGTTTTAATCCCGCGAAATTGCTGGTTGACCCTTACGCCAAGTCGATCGACGGGTTCCTTCAATGGGACGACGCTTTGTTCGGCTATACGATCGGTCATCCTGACGAAGACTTGGGCCGCGACGATCGCGACAGCGCGCCGTTCGTTCCAAAAAGTATAGTCGTCGATCCTTACTTTGACTGGCGCAACGATTCCCTGCTGCACATCCCGTGGCACGAGACGATAATTTACGAATTGCACGTCAAAGGCTTCACGATGCTGCATCCCGAGATACCGTCCGATCTGCGCGGCACCTACGCGGGACTCGCGCATCCCGCGGCGGTTGAATATCTCAAGAAACTTGGAATCACCTCGGTCGAGTTGATGCCGATCCATCATTCGGTCGCGGATCGCCATCTGCTGGACCGCGGTCTTACCAACTATTGGGGATACAACTCGCTCGGATTCTTCGCGCCGGACGCGCGCTTCTCAGCGGCTGGCAGTGCCGGCGATCAGGTGGCGGAATTCAAGAACATGGTTCGCACCCTGCATAGCGCCGGCCTCGAAGTAATCCTGGACGTGGTTTACAACCACACCGCGGAGGGCAACCATCTCGGCCCGACGGTTTGCTTTCGGGGCGTCGATAACACAGCGTACTATCGGGTCGTCGAAGGACAGCCGCGCTACTACATGGATTACACCGGATGCGGTAACACCCTGAACATGCGGCATCCGCGGTCGCTCCAGTTGCTAATGGACAGTCTGCGCTACTGGGTCACGGAAATGCATGTTGACGGATTCCGATTCGACCTGGCGGCGGCGCTGGCGCGAGAACTCCACGAAGTCGATCGTCTCGGCGCGTTCTTCGATATCATTCACCAGGACCCGACGCTGTCGCAGGTGAAGCTGATCGCGGAGCCGTGGGATTTGGGCGAGGGTGGCTACCAGGTCGGCAATTTTCCGGTGCTATGGTCGGAATGGAACGGCCGCTATCGCGATTGTGTCCGCGACTATTGGCGCGGCAGTGATCAGGGTATTGCCGAGTTCGCCTCGCGTCTGACCGGCAGCTCGGACCTGTACGAATCGGGCGGCCGTCGTCCCTACGCCAGCATCAATTTTCTGACCGCGCATGACGGCTTCACCTTGAACGACATGGTCAGCTACAACGAGAAGCATAACGAAAACAACGGCGAGGACAATCGCGACGGCGAGTCCAACAATCGCTCGTGGAACTGCGGCGTTGAAGGTCCGGCCGGTGACAATCGCGAGGTCAACGTGCTGCGAGGGCGTCAGAAGCGAAATTTTCTCGCCACACTATTCCTCTCGCTGGGCGTTCCGATGCTGCTGGCGGGCGACGAATTCGGCCGCTCGCAACAGGGCAACAACAACGCCTACTGCCAGGACAATGAGCTTTCGTGGCTGGACTGGGACAAGGTCGATACGAAGCAACTTGAGTTTGCCAAAGAGATAATCGAGTTTCGAAAGGCCCATCCGGTATTCTCCCGGCGGAAATGGTTCCAGGGAAAATCAATTCGCGGCAGCGATATGAACGACCTGGCTTGGTTTCGTCCCGATGGAGAACAGATGTCCGACGAAGACTGGGGCGTAGGTTTCGCGAAATCGTTGGGAGTGTTCCTGAACGGTGACGAAATCCCAGAGGCCGACGCCGCAGGCCGTCGCGTGCTCGATCAATCCTTCTATCTGATCTTCAACGCGCATTGGGAACCTGTGGAATTTGTCTTACCGCCCGAAATTTGGGGGCAAAGCTGGACCCGGGTCCTTGATACCAGGAACGGCGATGCGCCCGCCGAGGATAACTGGCAGCGTGCAGCCGGTACTAAAATAAATATAGAATCGCGATCGCTAGTCGTGATGCGCCGTGTTGCATGAACCGCTATCCACTTACCGCGTCCAGTTGAATAGTCAGTTCGGGTTCGACGATGCGGCAAAGATAATTCCGTACCTGGAAGAACTGGGTATTGACCATCTCTATTCCTCGCCTCTGTTCCAGGCGGCGCCGGGCAGCACTCACGGCTACGACGTCGTCGATCACTCGAAGGTCAGCCGTGATTTAGGCGGCGATCGCGCGTTCGACAGAATGTGCGCCGCGCTCGAGCGCTCGAAGATGGGCCACCTGCTCGACATCGTGCCCAATCACATGGCTATCGACCACGAGAATCCGTGGTGGTGGGACGTGCTCGAGAACGGTCCGTCGAGCGCCTACGCGGAATTCTTCGATGTCGATTGGGAGCCGCGTGAACGCCGCATCCACAATGTTGTGCTGATGCCGGTGCTCGCGGATCAGTACGGCGTCCTGCTCGAGGCGGGAAAACTGAAAGTCGTTCGCACCGGTCATACCTTCGAAGTACACGACGGCAATCACGTGTTCCCGGTGGGGCCGAGGTCATTGTGCCAGGTTCTCGCGCCCGCGGCGCAAAAATGCGGTAGCGACGCGATGGCTTTTCTCGCGGACGGATTCGACGCGCTGCCATCGCCAGCCTCGACCGATCTGACGAGCATCAATCGGCGCCATCGCGACAAGAAGTTGCTGGCTGACATGCTCGCCAAGCTGCTGAACGAGGACGCAGTGGCGGCGAGCGCGATTGACGACGTCGTCGCGCAACTGAATACCGATCCGGATCGACTGCACGAATTTCTCGAGCAGCAGAACTACCGCATCGCCTATTGGCGAATGGCCGCGCGCGATCTTGGCTACCGCCGCTTCTTCGATATCAACTCGCTGGTCGGTCTCAGGGTCGAAAACGAGCGGGTGTTTTACGCGACTCACCAATTGGTGATGCGCTGGGTCTCCGAGCGGCGTTTGTCGGGACTTCGGGTCGATCATCCCGACGGATTGCGCGATCCGCTGGAGTACTTTCAGCGCCTGCGGGCCGCGTGTCCAGACACCTGGATCGTCGCCGAGAAGATTCTCCTTGGCTCTGAGAGCCTTCGTGAATCGTGGCCGGTCGAGGGCACCACCGGTTATGATTTTCTCAATATGGTGGGCCGACTGTTCGTCGATCCCGCCGGCGCACAGCCGTTGACCGACTTCTATCGCGAGTTCACTGGCGAGTCGGCCGACTATCCGGCGCTGGTCCGCGCGCGCAAACAATTCTCGATGCGCGATACGCTCGGCAGCGAAATCAATACTCTCACCGCGATGCTGCTCGACCTGTGCGAGGCTGACCGCCTTCACCGCGATTACACCCGCCACGAAGCGCACGAGGTTATCCGCGCGACGATGGCGTGCATGCCGGTTTACCGCACCTACGTTCGCGAGCCGCGCGAAGTCACTCCTGAAGATGACTATCAAATCTCCGCGGCGATCGAGGCAGGCAAGGCCTATCGCTCAGACCTCGACGCGCGATTGTTCGACTTCCTGCGCGAAATCCTCGCGCTCCGGACCGGCGGAAAGTTGGGCGCAGAGCTAGGTCTTCGATTTCAGCAGATTTCGGCCGCAGTGACGGCGAAGGGCGTCGAGGACACCGCTTTCTATTCCTTCAACCGGATGCTCGCGCTCAACGAAGTCGGCGGCGATCCCGATTGCTTTAGCGTCACAGCCGCGGAATTTCTCGCATGGTGCGCCAGGACGCATCGTCAATCGCCGCGCACGATGCTGGCGACCTCGACCCACGACACCAAGCGCAGCGAAGACGTGCGCGCGCGCCTTTTCCTTATCTCGGAGGAGCCCGAGCGATGGAGCCGCGCGGTTATCGAATGGGCCGCGATTAACGATCGCCATCGCACTGGCGATATGCCGGATCGAAACTTCGAATATCATCTATACCAGTCGATGGTCGGCGCGTGGCCGATCGAAAGGTCGCGACTGCTTGCCTACGCGGAAAAGGCTGCGCGCGAAGCCAAGGTCCATACCTCGTGGACCGACCCCGTACCCGCGTACGAGGACGCGGTGCGGAAATTTATCGATAGCATCTACGACGATTACGACTTCATCGAATCACTGAATGAATTTGTCGCTTCGCTGATTCATCCCGGGCGGATAAATTCGCTCGCGCAAACGTTGGTGAAGCTCACCGCGCCCGGTGTTCCCGATTTTTACCAGGGCACCGAGTTATGGAACCTCGCGCTGGTGGATCCCGACAATCGCCGCCCGAATGATTTCGACCTGCGGCAACGGATGCTCGCCGATCTCAGAAACGCAACAGTGGAACATGTGATGAAGCGTTTCGACGAGGGGATGCCCAAGCTCTGGCTAATCCGCAACGGACTCGCGCTGCGCAAGCAGCATCCGGAATGGTTCGGCCCGCGGGCGGGAATCGAGCCGCTCGAAGCTCGCGGGTCGCGCCGCGATCACGTCGTCGCATTCATCCGCGGCGAATCGGTCGTGACGATCGTGCCGCGGCTGGTCGCGAAGCTTGGCGACGATTGGCGCGACACCGAAGTAGAACTGCCGCGCGGCGAATGGGCAAATCATTTGACCGGCGATCGAATCCGCGGCGGTCGCATAAAACTTTCCGAGCTGATGCACCGATTTCCAGTTGCGTTGCTCGCGCGTGAAGGAACCTAGCCGTGAATCGGCGCAGCGTCTGGGCGCCATCCGCGGCAAAGGTCGCGATGGTCACAGGAAATGAACGCATCGAGATGCATCGCGACAGCGGCGGTTGGTGGCACGCCGAACTGAATCCCGAATTGGCCCGCGCCGACTACGCGTTAAGCCTTAACGGTGACCAGCCGTTGCCCGATCCCCGTTCGCCATTTCAGCCGCACGGCGTGCACGGATTTTCGCGCCCGGTCGATCATTCGAGTTTTCATTGGCGTCATGCTCGATGGCAGCCGCGGCCGCTATCGTCGGCGATCATTTACGAATGCCACATCGGCACCTTCACGGACGCGGGCACCTTCGACGCTGCCATCGAGCGCCTCGGCCATCTGCGCGATCTTGGCGTTACTCACGTCGAGGTGATGCCAGTGGCCGAGTTTCCCGGCGCGCGCGGGTGGGGCTACGACGGCGTCGATCTTTTCGCACCGCATCATTCGTACGGCGGTCCCGACGCGATGAAGCGCTTCGTCGACGCGGCGCACGGACACGGTCTCGCCGTTATTCTCGACGTCGTTTACAACCACCTCGGTCCGGAGGGGAACTATCTCGCGAAATTCGGTCCCTACTTTACCGCCAAATATCACACGCCGTGGGGCGAAGCGGTTAACCTCGACGACCGCGACAGCGACGAGGTCCGCCGATTCTTTTGCGACAACGCGTTGATGTGGTTGCGCGATTATCGCCTCGACGGCCTGCGCCTCGACGCGAT
>PMOH01000295.1 GCA_003161515.1 Deltaproteobacteria bacterium | reverse complement strand
AGCTCGCGCAGAATATGCGGACCAACCTCACGCTGGCGCTGCTCGATCTCGCGCACCACCGTGTAACATTCATTGATCTGTTGTTGCGGCGCGCGTCCATCGACCGTCAGCTCATGCATCCCGGCGACGACCTGCTGCTTCAGGCCGCCGATGCGCTTCATGAAAAACTCGTCGAGGTTGGAAGCCGTAATCGCGAGGAACTTGAGACGTTCGAGCAGCGGATTGCGCTCGTCTTCGGCCTCGTGCAGCACACGTCGATTGAACGCGAGCCACGTCAGCTCGCGATTGAGGAACAGGTCGGGCGAGGTGAGGTCCTTGTCGATGTGCGGCGGCGGCGTCTTTTCGACCGCGGTGACCGATCCATCAATGACCGACGTAGCGATCGAATCGGCTCCATTGTGAAGCGTCGGCGCATCCGCGATCGCGGTCGCGGCAATTATTGAATGACTATCCGGTTGATTGCCCATTTGCTCATCGAACTCCATCCAGCCCCTCCTCCCGACCCAAGCATTCTAGCCGCCCGCGCGGCCCATTGCCTATCGGCCAATACATGAATGTTTCCGCGATGTTATAAGACTGCGATTTGTTATCGACACGCCGATTGTGCGATTCTCCTGACCGCATTCAGGTTCAGGTGACGCTATGAACGACTACTTGTACGAAGTCGTCCGCCGGCTGGTCGCGTTCGACACGGTCAGCGCAAAAAGCGATCGCGACGCGATGGAATACATCGCAGGCGAGCTCGCGGCGCGAGGATTCAAAACCGCGATTCAACCGATTGAGCTGTTCGGGGTGTCGCAGGCCAACCTGGTCGCATGGGTTGGTCCGCCGCGCGCCGACGGCCTGATAATTTCGGGACATGTCGATGTCGTCCCATTCGACGGACAACCCGGATGGGCGCGCGAGCCGCTCAAGCTGGAACTCACCGGCGAAAAAATTTACGGCCGCGGCACCACCGACATGAAAGGCTTCATCGCGCAATGCCTCGACGCGTCGCGAACGCTGGATTCGGCGCGGCTGAAACGGCCGCTGGTGTTCGTCTTCACTGCGAGCGAGGAAGTCGGATGCCTCGGCGCAAAAAGCGTCGCGCCCGCGCTCAAGCAGATCCTCGGCGAAACGCCGGTGCCGCAGTTGGCGTGGATTGGCGAGCCGACTTCGTGGGAAGTGTCGCGCGCGCACAAGAGCATCGTGTCGTTCGGCGTGACCGTCCGCGGCATCGGGGGCCATAGCGGAGCACCAGCCCGTGGAGTCAACGCGATCGCAGTGATGGCGCGCGTCATCGACACGATCGGCCGCTATCAGCAGGAGCTGGCGGCGCGCCGACCTGCCGAATATGCCGAGATTTTTCCCGATGCACCGCACGACGTGCTGAATTTCGGAACGGTGCACGGCGGAATCGCGCTCAACATGATCGCCGAGGAATGCACGTTGCGCGTCAGCTACCGCACGCTGCCGGACGCCGATCCGCTCGGCGTTTATAATGAGATACAGCGGCGGTTGAGCGCGCTCGACGGTCACGACTACGCGGGCCGTGAGCATCGCGCGACGATTGAAACCGCTGTGCTGAACGTCGTGCCGCCGCTCGACTCGGCACGCGGAACGGCTCTGGAAGCGGCGCTGTTCGAGGTCACCGGCGCGAAAACTGCGGGCGGCGCGCTGTATGCGACCGACGGCGGATGGTTCACCGGCTCGGGCATCACGTCATTAATCTGCGGGCCAGGAGATCTCGAGCAGGCGCATCAGCCGAATGAGTATGTTCGGCGCGACGCCTTCGAACGGGGCACTGCGATGATTCACAAAGTCATCGATCGACTCCTGTCATCCTGAATCGCGGGCACGGCGGCCCGCGCCACTGAAACGAAGCGAGCATCGCGAGCTCATCCTGAAGGCGAGCATCGCCGAGCCTCATGTCTCTGGAGGGCGAGTAACGCGAGCGAATTCTGTCATCGTGACGGAGGGAGCGACGCGACCGGCAGGAACGGCCCTCCGGACTTCGCGTCTTTGTGTCACCCTGACGACCTGAGCAACGCGAAGGGAGGAACGGGCCTCGGACAGCTTCGNNGAAAATCGCGCAGCGGTCCTTTGCTGAGGGAGGCACCCAAAGAAGGCACTGGCGTGGATCCAAAGAACCTAACCCCTAACCCCTTCCCGAGCGGGAAGGGGAACCGGATTGTTGGGAGTAACCTCTTCCCATAGCAGGAAGGCGAACCGGAATGTTGGGTTAGATTTATTGAACTGTAATAGGGATGCGGACGTCGAAGGATGAGGCGATTGCTACGCCGTCTTTTACTGCTGGGAAAAATTTCCACTGCTTGAGTGCGTCTAGCAGGACCTGATTTAGGCGCGGGCTTGAAGTTGGTTTTGCCAGCGTCACTTCGCTGGTGCCGTCGAACGAGACGTTGAAATGCGCGACTGCCTCGGTCTGCATCACGTCCTCGCGGAGGTCGTCGGGTATCACCGGGGTTGGCGCGTAGATCGCGCGTGCGCCGACTGTATCGGTGCCGATTCCGGCGCCGCCGCCGGATCCTTCGTCCGGACTGCTAGTTGCACCGCTTTCCGTTCCGCCCGCGCCGGGTTTTTCTTCGACGCCCGGGGCTTCGGTGGCTTTCTCAGTGCCGTAGGGTGATCGAATCACTGGCGGCAGCGGCGCGACTTTCTTCACGTGAGCCACCGGATGCGGTTTGGCGATCGGCTTGGCTTTTGGGATCGCCGGCGCCGTCGGATGAATCGCGCCGCCGTTGCCTTGCAGCCCGCCTACTGCCTTGGGTATGTCGATCAGCCGCGCCTCGATCGGCTGCAACTCCGCGGGCGGCGCCTTCGTGCGCATCAGGATCAGCGAAAATCCGCTCAGCAAAATCGTCCAGATCGCGATCGATAGCGGGATGATCCACAGCAGGCGGCGCGCCGGCTCGTCGAGCTCCGGCGGTCGCATCGCTATTTGAGGCGCACCTGCCACTTCAATGTTTCACGGCAATCATAAAGTGCTCGACGCCCGCGCGCCGCGCCTCGATCATCGCCTCGACCACCGTCCCCTCGGGCGCGTCAGTATCGGCGTTCACCACCACGCCCAGGTCGTTGGTCTTGAGCATCGGCTTGAGCACGAACGCGAGTTGGTCGAGCGTGGTCGGGGTCTTGTCGATGAAAATCTTGCTGTCGTGCGTGACGGTCAGCGTGATCGGCTCCTGATGCTCCATTGACTCGGCGTTGCCCTTGGGCAGGTTGACCGCGATCGAGTTGAGACTCTGCATCGACAGCGACGCGAGCATGAAGGTCACCAGCAGAAAGAACATCACGTCGATCATCGGGATGATCTCGATTCGNNTCATCGCGCGACTGCCGCCGGTCGTGGAATGGGCGCGGCCTCGCCGCTTTCCTGGTCGAGCCGTATATGATCGACCAGCCGCGAGCCCAGCCGCTCCATCGTGTCGAGCGCCTGCGATTGCATCCGCGAGAACAGGTTGAACGCAAACAGCGAGAGCACCGCGATCAGCAGTCCGAGCGCGGTCGCAATCAGCGCCTGCGCGACGCCCGCCGTCACCTGCGTCGGCGCGACCAGGGTTGACGCGCCGATCACGTTGAACGACTGCATCATGCCGGTGATAGTGCCGAGCAGTCCGAGCAGCGGCGCCGCCGTTACAATTGTCTCGAGCACCCACAGTCCGCGCGCGAGCGTTTTTTCGATGCGGCCGGCTTCGTCGCCCGCTCTCGATTCGACCCACCATGCGGGCTGGTGGCGATTGTCGGCGATCACCTGGAGGAAGCGTCCGTATGCGTTGCGCGGGCCGAGTTCCTTCAACCGCTTTTCGACTTCCACCCACGAAAATCCAAAGGTCTCGACCAGGTCGGCGAGCGCCGACGGCATCCGCAGGCATCGTGCATAGAGGAAACTGCGGTCGATGATTATCGCGATTGCGAGGACGCCCAGCGCCAGCAGCGGATAGACCATCGCGCCGCCGAACTTGATGGCGTTCCACGCTACAAATATTTCCTGCATGTATCAGTTCTCCTTACTACCTGACGCCCGGCGCGCGACTTGGGTTTCACTGTTCTGTTCATTGGATCGCGCTCGCGGGTTTGGTGAATGGAAGTTCCCATTTAATCCCGCCATACAGTGCTCTGCGCGGTCCAAATTGATCGGCAAACACTCCGACCCCAGTGCCGTTTCGAACCAGGTAGGTGTGATCGGCGAGGTTCACGATCGCGCCACGAAATTCGAGCGTGCCGCGATTGTTGGGCAGCGGCACGCGCCGAGTGATGCCCGCGTCGACCTGGATATAGAATGGCAGATTCCCCGTGTTAGCGAAGCCGCTTCTCAGGCCGCTGCCGTAAATTCCATCGATGCTGAACACCCATTTGCGCCAGTTGTAAACGAACCCGGCGGAGTTGGTGAAGGTCTGGTCGTGATCGAGAAAAATATAGTGACTGTTGATGTACTTAAGTTCGTCGGGCGCGAAGTTGAATTGCCCCGATTCCACCTGCGTACCCTGCGCTACGCTATAGGCGAAGTTCTCGTATGCATAGATATTCCCGTGAGTGTACGAGCCCGTGAACTCGACTCCCCAGACGCGTCCCTTGTTGTAGTTGAACGTTTCGAAAATCAGCGCGGGCCCGAACTGTCCCTCGTCGATAAGCTCGGATGCCTTCTTGTAGTAGGAATCGATGCCGAGGTTCAGTCCGGGGATGACCTCTTGCGTCACTCCCGCATCAAACAGATGGTCGCGTTCCACCGTCGGATTGCCGTTGCCGTTGGAGGGCGGTGCACCGGTGGTGTGTTTGAGCTGCTTGATATCGCCGACCGACACCAGTTCGGTTTCGGGTGGCGTCATCTGGCGCGCATAGCCCGCATGGAGCGTCGTTCCCTTGAACAGCTTGTATTCGAACGCTGCACGGGGACTCGCCTGATCCGCTCGCACCAGTCCGTCGTACAGGTCGAAGCGAACGCCGTAGTTAAACGTCAGCTTTTCCGTCAGCTTCCATTCGTCCTGGACGTAGCCGCTGTAAATCCAGGTCTGCAGCCCGATGTCATCAACGAACGAGATAGGGATAGGAGACGATTGCACGCCACCGACGGCCGGGAATGTCGCCTCATGATTGTCGATCTCGGCGCGCTCGGCGTCGAAATATCCACCCAGCCGAAACGTATGATTGGCGATTCCGTGATAGGCAGTGTCGATCTGAAAACCGCTGCCCCAGTCGCTGCGGAAAACTCTCGACGCGGCGCCATTATAAATGAGGTCGCCGACGTGGTCAGGATTGAAAGTGACCGTCGAGTAACGGGTGAACGGCGCGATCTGGTAATCGAAGTTCTCGCCAACCGTCCCCTGCAGCGCCAGCACGTTGAAGTAGTTCTGCTCGAACTGGTTATCGCGGATTTTTGCCGACGGATACACCGGCACGCCCGCCAGCTTGAAAACCTGCGGCTGATCGGGGTTGGCGGGAATCTGAAAGTGATTGATTGCGGATCCCGTAATCAGGCTCAGCCGCATTGTCGGATTCAGAAAGTAGGAGAAGTATCCGAAGAACGAGCCCTGGTTGCTCGTATCGTGAATCGCGGTGGGTCCCGACGTTGGCGGCTCGATTCCGCGATCAGTGCCGAGATACTGGCCGGTCACAAAGTAGCTGAAGTTGCCCTTCGATCCGCCGTACTCGAAACTCGGCTGCGTGGTCCCGCGCTGCCCGCCATAAAAATCGACATCTGCCAGGTTGTCGAGCAACCCGTCCTTGGTCTTGATGTCGATAATACCGGCGGTGCGCAAGCCGTATTCAGCCGGCAGCGCTCCCGTCAACAGGCTGATCGATTGGGCGAAGCGCGGACTCAGTATCTGTCCGAAGCCGGTGATGCCCTCGGGAAGCTGGACTCCATTTATCCGGTACTGAAGATTGGCGTGATCGCCGCGCACATGGAGCTGTCCGTACGAATCCTGCGCGACGCCCGGCGCCTGCAGTACCACTTGATTGAGAGACGTATTCGCGCCCTGCGGCAACTCCTGGATCGCCTGCTGAGTGAAGGTGTACTTGCTGCCGCCGGTGTCGGGCGACAAGGAATTGCGCGCCTTGTTGAGCCGCGTCGCCGCGACCTTGAGGCTGACCGCCTTCTCCGCTTCCATCGCGACTACCACCGGCGTCGCGCCCTTGGCCGAGACCGGCACGATCGCAGTCGCCGTTTTGAATCCGTCTTTGGTCGCAACGACGGCGTAAGTGCCGGTCGCAACCGCCGCGAAAGTAAACTCGCCGGCGTCGTTGCTCGATGCATGAGCAAGGATTTTTCCGGTCGATCCTTGCAGCGACAGCGCCGCATTCTTGATCGGTCTGCCGAGCGCGTCCTTGACCACGCCCGTGACTCGATATTTCGTTTTCGCTTTCACCGTCGTCGTGCTCTTCACATTCGCCGCTATCGCGGACGTGCAAATAGCCAGTTGAATCAGGACCCCGGCCACCGGGATCCACGCCAATAAATTCCTCCGCATCTCAAAGCTCCCATCATTCAGGTTTCCGCCCGCGCCTTTCAGACGCGAGTGGCGGCGCGCGGAACGGTCGCGCGCGCAACAAGAATCGAATCTGTCGAACAGGGGGCTTAGATCGATGCGGGCGGAGCACGCACCCGCGCAGCCGAAAAGACCGGCGACTCCGATCGAACAGTCGCGAGGACGAAGATTGTTTCAGCTATGACTGGACCGCGGGCAACAGTCGTCGCGATGGCGAGCGGTCCCACAGAATGCAGCGCGAGTTGGCAGACCGGACAGAATCCCGCGTCGGCGCTGAGGGTGGCGGATACACGCCCGTCACGCGAAACGGCGCTCTCATGAAAATGAGCGACGCCGACCATCTGCGAGACGAGAATCAGCACCGCGCCGAAAATCGCGATCGCGCGCGCCGCTACTCTACCGCTGCTGTAGAACCTGAACATTCCTCTCTGATCGAGCGTGCCGCGTGACAACCAGATGTGTCAAGCGATTCATACTATCAGGAGGCTTCTTAATACTAAGGTGCAGGGGTTACCCC
>PMOH01000155.1 GCA_003161515.1 Deltaproteobacteria bacterium | reverse complement strand
GCGGTCGCCAACGCGCAGGTCCCGAAGTTCACGGTGATCATCGGCGCGTCGAACGGCGCGGGAAATTACGGGATGTGCGGGCGCGCGTATTCGCCGCGATTACTTTTCATGTGGCCGAACGCGCGCATTTCAGTAATGGGTGGTGAACAGGCGGCGAACACGCTGCTCACGGTGAAACTCGATCAGTTGAAGCGCGAAGGCGCGACGATGACCGAAGCCGAGCAAAAAGAATTCCTGCGCCCGACGCTCGAGAAATACGAGCTAGAGTCGAGCGTCTATTACTCCAGCGCGCGCCTATGGGACGACGGCGTCCTCGATCCCATCGAGACCCGCGCCGCACTCGCGCTAGGCATCGCATCCTCAATGAACGCCCCAATCCCGGCCCAAGCAAATTTCGGCGTCTTCCGAATGTGATCTCTCTGAGTCTGATTCCCTCCACCGTTCGTCGGGGGAGGGTTAGGGTGGGGGACCGATGCGGCGCGATTGTCTGTGGCGCCGCATTCTGCCAAGTACCTAACAGTGCCACCCAAACCAGCACTCTCTCGTGACGTAGCGCGTAGCCTACGGACGAATCAGACAGAAGCCGAACAAAAATTGTGGTCGCGCTTGCGCCGTAGGCAACTCCGCGCGGATTTAAATTCCGCCGTCAATTTTCGATCGGACCATTCTACGCAGACTTCGCATCTCTGAACGGGAGGCTTGTTATCGAACTCGACGGTTCGCAGCACGCCGATCAAACGGTGCGTGACAATAGTCGAAGTGAGTTCCTCCATGATGCTGGATACACCGTGCTGAGATTCTGGAACCACGAGGTCATCGGCGAGATCGACGAAGTTGTTCAAAGCATCGCGAACGCACTGGAAGCAGCGCCGCGAAAGATCAAGCGAAAAAGATTGTGAGACATGCGGCGCAACAGACAATCGCGCCGCATCGGTCCCCCACCCTAACCCTCCCCCGACGAACGAGGGAGGGAATAAGAACGAGAAAGGATCACCCCAGGAAGTGTTCTGCGATTATCAGGTTCGTCACTACGAACGAGGCTGGGATCAGCCAGCGCGAGTACTTGCGAATTTCGAGGCCCAGGTCGCGACTGCGCTCCGAGCGATGCGTTACGTGGACCGTCATCAGTTCCACCACCGCCAGGAACACGTAGATGTAGCACTCGAGGAAGAACGCATCGATGTACGTCAGGTACGGCAGCCGCGGCATCGTCGCGGAAATCGCAAACGCGAACGCGATGACCGTCAGAATTGTCGTGACCGCGACCTGCACCTGGTTCGATAGATCGCTCGCCTCGATCCAGAACACCGCCCACGACAGGAACACCATCAGCAGCAGCGGCAGGAACACCTTCCACAAATAAAAGCTCGATCGGCGCTGAACCGAAATCGCGAACCTCGCCTCCGGCACCGTCCGTCGGCCGTAGGTCGGGGCCACTTCTATTCGCGGCTGGACCGCGGTCAGCTTCCACTGCGCCAGCGACGAGTAGCTCTCGAATTCGCTCGCCGTCCAGGTCGAATAGTCGTCCAGCCTGAACCTGATGTGAGGTCCGTCAACCAGGAATGGGTGAATTATGATTACCAGCGACTGCCGATCGAACGGGAAGCGTCTGAGCGCGAACTTCGACGACAGCCCCACCTTGCACCGCTCCGCATAGTGCACGGTGCCGTCGGGAGCGACGCGAATCGAAGTTTCGTAGCGCTCGCGCGGCGTGGCGGCGTTGATCATTTCGAGCTGCGGAATCCAGATTTGCCCGAACGAGTAGTTGCGCTCTTGGTCATTGGAACCGCTCGGGATGAAGGCCAGCCGCGGATCGATCCATCGGGCGAACAGGTACGCGTCCATCTGGAACTGCTCGCTCACTTCGTCGATCGACGAGATGTTCACGATGTGCAATCCGATCGTGATGTCGAGCGGCTGTCCGTTGTAGGGCGGCGGTTGCAGGATAGGGTCGGTCGCGATGCCAGTCGGAGTTTGAGCCGCGCGAGACTCCGCCGGCCACAACATTGCCGCTACGATCGCAATCGCAAGCGCAACGATCCCTCGACGCATTCCGGCTCAGCCTTCCGGCGCCAGCATCTTGTCTGCACGCACCAGCCGGTCGAACTCCTCTCCCGACAGCAGCTTCAGCGCAACAGTGGCCTCGCGCAGCGTGATATTTTCCGCGTGAGCTTTCTTGGCGACCTTCGCCGCGTTGTCGTAGCCGATATGCGGGCTCAGCGCCGTCACCAGCATCAGCGAATTCTCGACGTTTCCACGAAGCTGCTCGCGATTCGGCTCGATCCCTTCGATGCAGTACTTGCTGAACGACGCGCACGAATGCGCCAGCAGCATCGTCGAGTGCAGAAAGTTATGAATGATGAGCGGTTTGAAAACGTTGAGCTCAAAATTTCCCTGCGATCCGCCCATCGTGATCGCTACGTCGTTGGCGATCACCTGGACGCACACCATCGTCATCGCCTCGCACTGCGTCGGATTCACCTTGCCCGGCATGATCGACGATCCCGGCTCATTCTCCGGCAAAATTAATTCTGCCAGCCCGGTGCGCGGCCCCGATCCCATCCAGCGGATGTCGTTGGCGATTTTCATCAGCGACACTGCGAGCGTCTTGAGGGCTCCGGAAGCTGCCACCAGCGCGTCGTGCGCAGCCAGCGCCGCAAACTTGTTCGGCGCTGATTTGAACGCCAGCCCCGTGTACTCAGCGATCTTTTTCGCGACGCGCTCCGCAAATTCCGGATGCGTATTGAGGCCGGTGCCGACCGCCGTGCCGCCAATCGCCAGTTCGAGCAGGTCCGGCAGCGCCGCCTCGAGTCGTTTCAAGTCGTAGTCGAGCTGCGCGACGTAGCCCGAAAATTCCTGCCCGAGGGTCAGCGGCACCGCGTCCATCAGATGCGTGCGCCCGATTTTCACGATGTCTTCGAACGCCTTCGCCTTGCGCGCGAGCGCGTCGCGCAGCTTGCGCACCGACGGGATCAGGTCGTGCGTAACTTCCTCAGCCGCCGCAATATGCATCGCAGTTGGAAACGTGTCGTTCGACGACTGCGACATGTTCACGTCGTCGTTTGGATGAATCGGCTTCTTGCTGCCGAGCACGCCGCCCGCCATCTCGATCGCCCGATTCGAGATCACTTCGTTGGCGTTCATGTTGGTCTGCGTCCCGCTGCCGGTCTGCCAGATGCGCAGCGGAAAATGATCGTCGAGCTTGCCCGCAATCACTTCCTCCGCGGCCGCAGTCATCAGCCGAGCCTTGTCTGGCGCAAGCTTGCCGAGATCGCGATTCACTTCCGCCGCCGCTTTTTTTAAAATCCCGAACGCGCGCACCACCGACCGCGGCATCCGATCGAATCCGATCGCGAAATGCTGCAGCGACCGCTCGGTCTGCGCG
>PMOH01000413.1:12329-14678 GCA_003161515.1 Deltaproteobacteria bacterium | reverse complement strand
GCCCACAAGCGGAGATAGTTCGATGGCGTTACTCGCTGGCAAGAGCGCACTGATAACTGGCGCGGCGTCCGGAATCGGCAGAGCGGCGGCGGTCGTATTCGCGCGCGAAGGTGCGCGCGTGATCGTCGCCGACATGGCCGAAGAGGGCGGCGCACAAACCGTCGCCAAGATTCGCGATGCCGGCGGCGAGGCGCAATTCGTGCGTTGCGACGTTTCGAATGCAAAGGAGGTCGAGGCTCTGGTCGCCGCGGCGGTGAAGGCATTCGGGCGTCTCGATTGCGCGTTCAACAACGCCGGCATCGCAGGCACTCAACGCAAAACGGCGGATTACGATGAGGACGAATTCGACAAAGTCATCGCGGTCGATCTCAAGGGCGTGTGGTTGTGCATGCGCGCCGAGATTCGCCAATTCCTCGCGCAGAAAACTCCTGGCGCGATCGTCAACACGGCCTCCGCCGCCGGCCTGGTCGCGTCGCATTCGATGCCCGCATATACAGCGGCGAAGCACGGAGTCGTGGGCCTGACGAAATGTGCGGCGCTCGAGTACGCGCGATCGGGAATCAGAATCAACGACGTATGCCCCGGCGTCGTCGATACTCCGCTTCTCGAAGGGATGGTCGCCGGCCGCCCCAAGCTAGCCGCGCGACTCGATGAAGTGGAACCGATCGGCCGCAAGGCGCGTCCCGAGGAGATCGCCGAAGCCGTCGTGTGGCTGTGCTCAGACGCGGCCTCATTCGTCACTGGATGCTCGATGTCGGTGGACGGCGGACTAACCGCGCAATAGTCAGTCTGCTGGCGAATTGGATTTAATGAATTGGGGACGCAGCTAAAGGTAGCCGCGTCCCCATTACGACGCGAAGGTCACCCCATCTTGGTGAGCAGGTCCAACATGTCGTTGGCGTGCTCCTCTTCCACCTTGTTGATTTGCTCGATCAAGATCTTGGTGGTCGAATCGCTGTCGCCTAGCCATCGGATGATTTCCGAATAGTGCTGGATCGCGATCCGCTCGGCGATAAGGTCTTCCTTGATCATATCGACTAAAGACTTGCCCTCGGCATACTCCGAGGCGGATCGTTCCGCGAGTGTTGTGGGTTGGAAGTCGGGCTCGCCGCCTAGTTGCGTGATGCGCTCCGCGACCCAGTCGGCGTGCTGCTGCTCTTCGTTCGCGTGCTGCAGAAATTCGGCCTTGACCGAATCGGAGTTGATGCCCTGCGCCATATAGTAGTGGCGCTTGTAGCGCAGCACGCAGACCAACTCGGTCGCCAGCACGTCGTTGAGTACTTTCAATACCTGCTTGACGTCCGCCTTGTAGCTGTCTGTGACGGCGCCTTTTTCCATATTTTTGCGGGCGTTGTCGCGAAGCTTCTTTACGTCGGTGAGAAATTTATCCATGTCGAGGTCTCCTTTAGATTGGAAGCCCCAGCCTAACTCTTTTCGCACTTTATGGGCAAAGCGGCGCGGCTACTGGCCGCATGCTCTCAGGGCGATGAAGACTGCGCGCCGTCGTGCTAGGTTTGGGAAGAATTCGGGCAAACGGAAGCTGTCGAATTGGAACCCCGTATATTAGCGCGCGCCGAACACCCCATCTCGCGGCGCGATATCGACGCGAACGTCCTCAAGGTCCTCTATCGCCTCGCGGGCGCCGGTTTCGAAGCGTACCTGGTCGGCGGCGGCGTGCGCGACCTGATGCTGTCGCGAAAGCCCAAGGATTTCGACGTCGCCACTTCGGCGCATCCGCAGCAGGTGCGCGACCTGTTCCGCAACTCGCGCATGATTGGCCGGCGCTTCCGGCTGGTGCACGTTTTCTTCGGCCGCCAGAATGTCGAGGTCGCCACCTTCCGCAAGCAGGCCGAGGCGGTCGCCGATACTGACGACCCGCTGATTCGTCTCGACAACACTTTCGGCACGCCCGAGGAAGACGCGTTCCGCCGCGACTTCACCGTCAACGCGCTTTTTTACAGTCCTCAAACTTTTCACGTGGTTGATTTTCCCGGCGGAGTTGACGACCTCGAAGCGCGATTGATTCGCACCATCGGCGACCCGGAGCTGCGGATGCGCGAAGATCCCGTGCGCATGATGCGCGCGGTGCGATTCGCCGCCAAGCTCGGCTTCGAAATCGAGCCGGCCACGCGCGCCGCCATCGGGCGGCATCGCGCNNCAGCCCGAGGCCGCGCACGCGCTGGTCCTGATGGAAGAGCTGGGATTGCTCGAGCATGTGATCCCGATCCTCGCGACTCACCTGAAATCGCGCGGCGCGACGCTGGCCGAGCAACCCGCCGTCCGCAACATGGCCTCACTCGGCCGCGCGATCGGCAGCGGGCTGTCGCCCGATCACTCGATCGTGCTCGC